>JAYSSF010000052.1:0-5995 GCA_043720715.1 bacterium | reverse complement strand
ACTAGTCATATAGTACTGTTTCTTAGCTTTTTTGCTAGTGAAAATTGATTATTTTAGTGTTATTTTAGAGGTAGGTTTTGCAGTGTTTCCTTAATCATTATGACATACAAAGTCAATAGAAATACACCAAAAATAATCCCCTCGAAATCCAACCCACAATAACTATTATAACACATTATTTAGCTTTCTAGCATTTTAACCTTCTAGCCTTAGTATTATGAAAATCTGAATCGTCTGACTCCCAAATGTCGGCAAATCGACGCTGTTCAACGCACTGACCAAATCATATGTTGCAGATGCAGCCAACTTCCCCTTCTGCACGATCGAGCCCAATGTCGGTATCGTCAACGTCCAAGACCCAAGACTCGATATTCTCTCAGAGATGAGCAAGACAGAGAAGATCGTCCCAGCAACCATCAAGTTTGTGGATATTGCAGGACTCGTCAAAGGCGCAAGCAGCGGTGAATGACTGGGCAACAAGTTCCTCGCAAACATCCGTGAGACTGATGCACTCGTGCAAGTCGTGAGGTATTTCCAAGATGGAGATATCATCCACGTCCACGGTAAAGTTGACCCGATCTATGACGCAGACATCATCAATACTGAGCTCATCATGGCGGATCTGGAGCAAGTCGATCGTGCTCTCCCATCCCTGGATAAAGCCAAGAACAAGACTAGAGACCAAGACACACTCCTCGAAGTATATAAAGCAGTCAAGGCAGCGCTGGACTCAGGCATCCTCATCCACGACATCATGTCCGATATGACGCCCGATCAGCTCAAAGCCCTCAAGTGATGTAACTTCCTCACCAGCAAACCACTCATCTACGCGGTGAACATTGCTGAGTCTGACTTATCCAATTTTACTACTATCGAATCTGAGTTGAGTGCCAAACTCGGGAAGCCAGTGTCTGCTGTCTGTGCCAAGCTCGAGTTTGAGATGTTGGATATGGATGCGGACGATAGAGCGATGTTCTTGGACGAATACGGAGTAGATCCCGTCACAGGACCGACACTGGACAAGCTGATCAAGCTCGCATTTGACACGGTAGGACTGATGTATTACTTTACCACTGGAGTCAAGGAGACTCGCGCATGGTCTATCCCTCTCAACTCGACAGCTCCTCAGGCTGCATGAGCGATCCACACTGATTTTGAAAAATGATTTATCAAAGCAGAAGTAGTCAAGTACACAGACTTCGTCGCACATGGAGGCAAGTCATGAGCCAAGGACAAATGATGTCTCCGCCTCGAGGGCAAAGAATACATCGTCCAAGATGGAGATATTATGGAGTTTAGGTTTAATGTGTAAATATAGTTGCAATAATATTCAAGAAGGCTATCCATTTGGGTAGTTTTTTATTTTATCCAAAAGAAGATATGAAATTAGTTCAGAAAATTATTAACCCATTTCACGAGACAACTAAAAAATTAGATCTTGAGTCTAAGTGGCGACATAGATTACTCAAAATGATATATATTCTGTGATTCACTATTATAGCAGTTATTGCTTTTATAATTGGAAATCAAGAAGATTCATCAATAATAAATACCAACATAGAAATAGATTACCAAAAATATAAGTTAACCACCAATCCCTTAGCTCAACAAGTAAGAGATAATCTTATCGCTGGTAATGTATCACCCCAATCGTTAGGGTGAGAAGAGAAGTCTATGGTACTAGACGACGCAAAATTATCTAGTATACTATCTCAGTTTGAAACACCATATGAGAAAAAGGAAGCTATGAAGTGACTAATGAATAGATGATATATTATACCATGAGTGAATGATATTGAATCTAAGATTACTCAAGCACCAGTACCAGTAGCTCCACAAATTAGTTATGGGGAGAATAAGTATCGAGAACCATCTACTCTATGAAAAACAATCAACCAAATTAGCATCATTTGACTACATATTTTTAACAATCTAATTATTCTAATATGACTTACGATAGTACATTTACTATTGATGCTAATATACTTTAAAGGGATTTTATATATTATATATTGAGACAAGAAAATCTAAGCAACTATTTTATTCTTATATTTAACACAATGAACTTAGGTCAAATACTTAAGGACCACAAATATAATTACTTTCAAGCCCAATGCAATTATAGAAATGAAATTTTTAGCAAGTATGGAATATGAATCAAAGACCTACTTGATCAAACCCTAGCTCTATATACACAAAATTATGAAAATTTTGAAACCATCAACTATTTACTTGCAACATTGGAATCTACATTAAAGATATGTGACTTCCTAAAAGAGGATGAACTAAAGTCTCATACTGATGTAGATAAGATTATAATCTCTCACCTAATTTCTCTTGCGGAGGCTACATATAAAACTCTATTTAAGCCAGCAAGTTCAGTAAAAAAGAAAGAAATTATTGAGGCATTTTTATGTTCTTCGGATGATAAGTTTGAAAATAAAATAAAAGGTCATAAGTGACATATAATTCCTTATGAGAAAGTCTACTCCTGATCAGAAGTGTTATATTGAATAAGAAACGGATATTTCCATGAACAAGATTTCTTAGGTAAATTCTTCTCCATAAGTGGTGTTAATACTTGATGTTGGTACAAAAAAGACTGAAAGACTATAGATACTGAATGCAGTATTACATATAAAGAATTTATATCTCTGTTCCTAGGAATCTACAAAGATAATATAGAAAAGTTTATTCAGAGTAATTTAAATAATGCTTCACCGCCAAACCCCTAGAGCACAGCGATATAATTACACCAGTGGTGGTGGATATTTTATCACGATTTGTACCGCAGGCAGACAGCATTATTTTGGTGAGGTTATAGACGGATATATGCAATTAAACGATATCGGAAAGATTATTGACCAACAAATCAAATCCCTACCAGATAAACGACCAACAATTGATGTACATGAATACATCATTATGCCAAATCACATCCATCTGCTAATCATTATGGATGAATGGCGTAGGGACGACACCTCGGGACGTCCTCTGATAAATTGAAATAATGATAATCAAGGACACGCCGAGATCGTATCCCTACATTCCAAACAAGCACCGAGACCCGAATATGGGTCCTTGTGATACATTATCAACCAATTTAAATGATGATGTACCCGCGAAATCAACAAACAATCTGCTGAATGAAAAATCAAAATACCCTATTGAGATATATTTGCACGACAACCCAGATACTATGACCATATCATTCGTAACCAAGATTCTTATAATAAAATCAAGTATTATATAGAAACCAATCCACAGAATCGAGCAGACGATACATTCAATAAACAATAGCCTACTTTACAAACTTTATGAACCTTATGGACATTAAAAACCAATTAACTCCCGAAGAATCCCACATCATCCTCGACAAAGGTACTGAAGCACCATACTCTGGTGAATTTCACGATAATCACCGTGACGGTGTCTATGTCTGCCGTCAGTGTGATACGCCACTGTACCTGTCTGATACCAAATTTGACAGCTGATGTGGACGACCAAGCTTTGACCTGTCAATCCCTGGTAGAGTCACCATGACGACTGACAGTGACTGACATCGTACCGAGATCACTTGTACCACCTGTGGCGGACACCTCGGACATGTCTTCGTCGGCGAACAGATGACAGACGCCAACACTCGCCACTGCGTCAACTCGCTGAGTATGCGCTTCATCCCCAGTGATCAGGTCGAGGCCAAAGGCATCATAATACCTGACTATCAGATCATCATTGTAGGTGGTGGGTGTTTCTGGTGTATAGAGGGAGCGATGTCTCGTATCCCATGAGTCATCCAATGTCTGTCAGGCTACGCATGAGGTCGCAGACCCTACCCTAGCTATGAGCAGGTCTGTACATGAGTCAGCGGTCATCATGAAGTCGTCAAGGTCTGGTATGATGAATCTATAATAGGACTTACTTCGTTGTTATCTTATTTCATGGCGATCCATGACCCTACGTCGATGGATAAACAATGATGAGATGAATGAACACAATATAGGTCAGTAATTATAGCAAAAGACGAAAGGGAAGAGCTAAAGGTAAAAGAATTTATTTCCGAGCTCAACACTTCTGGCATCTACGATGCCCCGATCGTCACCCAAGTCCTTATGGGCGAGCGCTTCCGAGTTGCAGAGTCCTATCATCAGAACTTCTACACCAACAATCCGACCAAGCCCTACTGTCAGCTGGTCGTCAAACCAAAGCTGGAGAAGATTATGAAACTTCTACAGCAGTCACAAAACACTCTCACCCAACCATAGTACTCGACTTAGCAAACAGAAGATAACAGTCACCGTCAGCAGTCACAATTTGCCCTCCATCATACCCGATCACTTCTCAGTCTTTCACAAGATCAAAATCAGCAAACTCACGAGCTAAAATAAATGAATCAGTCAGACTATGATATACTCATTGAGCGTGTAATTTTTGAGGTTGATACATGATCGATTGATCAATATGATTATGTCAGATAGTAGCAAGAAACTGCATTACTGAATCGACAAAACATAGACTATCATCATGAATATGTCCACACTCAAGACACAGTCATACTCAACCAATATGATCCATATAGCCATCGCTTGCTCATGGGTGCATCGCATCCAAACCAGATACTACATATCCCACATCAAAACATGATGCATAATCCATATGCTCAGTAATTAAGAACGGTTGTGTCTGAGATCTAATCGTATTATGAAGGTCAAGGAGGTAGTCACAAGAATCAAGAAGTGGTTCGAGATCAGTAATAATAGTAGACTCATATCACTCAACTCTTGCTTGTCCAAACAATCTATTGAGATTATGATCGACATACCTTACATTGAGTTCGATCGATTGAGGGGAAGCAACCACAAAGATCACCTCACCATATTCAATCGTAGTATGTTCACTGAGATAGTAGAGTAATTTTTGAGCACCAATCTCGTTACCATGGACTCAGGCCATAATACATGTACGAGGTCCAGGCTGTAGTCAAACAATTGTTTTGATAATATTCATTGATTATAGTTTTGATACTAAAATGGTTCTATTTTGCTGATCATTATAATCATATACAGGCGTAAATCCACAACGATCAATATACCACTGATATGGTTGAGTCAATCATTTGATCGTTCTTACAATGACCCACTTCATTCATTGCTCAATCAGAGCATTTTGTCTTGCGTCATATAATTGACGAGCAAGTCATTGATTTCTATAGTCAGACATCACACCCAGATCAGCAGCATAAAATAAATTTTGATCATCAAAATCAGGAAACTGGTCAATAGTAGCCTGACGCAATAATTCTACATCAGCCAATCATAACTTCTCATTATTAAGTTGCTGGAGATTCGTCTTTCGTCATGCAATAAATCATACTGTACGAGCAGATCATGTGTCATCT
This sequence comes from bacterium, assembly GCA_043720715.1. Classification (GTDB taxonomy): domain Bacteria; phylum Patescibacteriota; class Gracilibacteria; order Absconditabacterales; family Absconditicoccaceae; genus JAYSSF01. The sequence continues at coordinate 597 of JAYSSF010000052.1, read as the reverse complement.
AGTGTTTGTGCTAATTGTCATACAAATCATTGTTGAGAAGATCGCTCATTCCACTGACGACTCAAATCTTGAGGATCATAGTAGGGTCTCACCACATCACCACTAAACTCTGTTGTTGATAGTGGATAGAGAGCTCACGTTAGCTCTGAGATATATCATTCATTTCGGGGAGCTTCACCAAATACATTGATATAGCACTGGACCAACTCATCACTTGATGAAGAAAACGGCAATATTGTATAATTCATAATAACATAATAGTAAATAATAAAAAAAACCGACCACAAGTATGAGATCGGCGATAGTTTTGAAAATACAAGAAAATCTGGCTACAACCGATGGAGGCTGTGAGTATGATGTTTAATTACGAAGATAGTTTGGTTTTTGATTGTCATGAGATTAGAACACTTTAGTTAGATAAAGTATATATAATGATTTGATTTTTGATTACAAGACTTTATTATGATAAGTAATCTAGATTGATTATTAAATACGGACTTTGCTTATTATTATTTATCAATCAAGAACATTCTAAGTTGCCATTAATGATCTAGTGTAACTACCAATCATGACAATCTCACATTTCAAGAAGAATCC
>JAYSSF010000051.1:0-6002 GCA_043720715.1 bacterium | reverse complement strand
AATACTAGTCATATAGTACTGTTTCTTAGCTTTTTTGCTAGTGAAAATTGATTATTTTAGTGTTATTTTAGAGGTAGGTTTTGCAGTGTTTCCTTAAGTGCTACCTATACGGCAGACCAAATTGATGATTATAAAAACTATGAACAATGTATTATTATCGCTTTACACTATCGTAAGTTATTAAAATCATTAAAAACATCAAGAAACTCTAAAATACTATTCTTCACCGACTGAGGGACATGACATCCAAAACTTGGATATTACTCATATTCAATTGCTAAAGATGCACTTAAATTAATAATACCCAAACTAGCTATTGAGATGATAGACAACATCATTATCTGAATAGATATGTGACCAGTACTAACAACAGAAACAAATCCTAATAAAGAAACTTTTTACCAAAGATCTATCGTTAAAATAAAAAGTCCCATAAATGGTCTAATTAATCTTATTATGTTTCTATGTAATGAAGAAAATTATTATAGTACCTGATCTATTATCGATTTCACTGGTTGAGCTTATATTTTAAGAAATAAAAATAATGCTAGAGAACAACTTACATAATAATTATGAAAAATATAAAAAATGACTTCTTGATTTTCAAAAAGAAATCTGATTTTTTAATTTAAAAGACTTATATCCTATTACTGGTGTAACATGAAGCGGCAAAAGCCGAATTATCAATAAACTATCTCTTCCTTCATTGTTTTCCTATAAGTGCTCTGAATTTCCTTTCGAAGTAAGAGGGAAACAAATTAGCATATCGCAAGATAAGTTTAATCAAATGCTGTGTGATTGATTACTTTTTGATGTATACAGAGAAAATGATAAATATTATTGATATTCTATAATCGACTATTATATTTTAAAGAAAGAATTTAACAAAGTCTTTATAGAAATATCACCTCAAAACTATCTATCAGGATTAAATTATAGCTACAAAAAGCTAATTATTATTGACCCTCCAAAGGATCAATTAAATGCAAATTTACTGCAAAGAATTAAAGAAAGGAACTACAGTGAGGATACTAGAATTAAAATCTATAGCCAACAAGAAAAAGAAAATAAACTCATACAAAATATAATTAATCAAAATCCTCAGAGCATCATCCTAAATAATTTAAATTCTAAGGGTGATGAGTTAATAAAATCTTTTACTTAAATAAGACCATAAAATCATGACCACTTTAAAATCTTATCAAAAAACAACAGAAGCATTTATGAAATTTATGGAGTCACTTTGACTTGATTTGTCGAAAAACTGATTAGATAAAACTCCCAACAGGGTTGCTAAAATGTTTATAGAAGAAACATGTAGGGGTCTTTTTGAAGAACCACCAAAGTTGACAATTTTTGATAATGATTGAGAATATATTTGACCAGTACTTATCAAGAGTCTAAGTATTAAAAGTCTCTGCGAGCATCATTTTCAACCATTTTTATGATATGCTCACATTTGTTATATACCATGAGAAAAAATTATTGGTCTATCAAAATTTAGTAGAATAGTAGACTATTTTTCTCGTCGTCCCCAAGTTCAAGAAAGACTAACAATGCAAATATTTAACTACCTTAAAGATATTTTACAAACAGAAGATATTGTGGTTTATATTAAATCTGAACACTATTGTATGAAGGTAAGAGGCGTATCAGAACACCAATCTGAAACAATAACTCAATGTTTTTGATGAAAATTTACTAACACTGAATTTGCAAATCAAAACTTTCGAAAATTACTATTATAAATTATGAAAAACATATTTGATCTAAATTGACACAAAAGATATATAAAAACACACTCCATACAAAAATGGATAGAGTTTTTTTTAACTCAGAAAGCTCATAATATAAGATTATTGCGAGAATTAAATAATCAAAAAGCATTTCGAATCAGTAAAAATATGAGAATCACCGACTTAACTCAAACCAATAGTATAAATGATAATACTGATTTTAGAGAGACTAAAGAATTACGAAACGAAAAAATGAGTATTGTAAAAAATAATATACAAGACCCTCTCAATACTCCTCCACTTCTAGTACATTTTAAAGATGATAAATATCTTATTAAAGATTGAAATCATACATACTCTTATCTAAAATCCCTATGAGTTACTAACCACACCTGTTGTATTCGATATAATTCAATTAGTGATATTATTCAAAATGAAATAACATATAATAAACTTATTGTTATCACTCTAGAAAAACCAAATCCTCAAAAGCTACCTTACTCAGAATCTAAAAAAATTAGAACAATTTTGAAGTGAGAATTTGGAGAGCATACTTGAGTTATTTGATATCAAGATGATTTTGATAAAAGATACATTAAACAAAAATGACTTCTAAACTATTGGGATACCAAAAATAATAAAAATACAATTATCTTATATGAAAATGAATCACCGGAATATTTAACAAATCCCAATATATTATACTGGAGTTATAAATATAAAAAAAATATTGAGGACCGTCACTGCATTAACTCTTTATTTGAATTTATAATCAAATGAATAATGAATCCATAAAAAATATTAAAATAATTACTTCAAATAAAATTAAACAAGAATTATTTAAAAGGGCTCTATTAGAAATCAACATACCCAAAGAATATGATATAAAAATAATATCTTCTGAGTATTTTGAAGATGAATTATTAGGAACTACTGAAAAAATAGTTTTAGATTCCGCCAAAAGACTAACTCTCTCTGTACTAGGAAATATTGTTGTTCAGGACACTTGACTATATATAGAAGCGCTATCTTGATGGCCATGAGTCAAATTAAAGTATGCACTAAAATCAGTTTGATCTAATTGAATACTAAATCTAATGCAGTGAAAAATAAATAGAGAATGTGAACGACACTTCTCTCTATGATATTGTGAACCAAATAAAAAACCCATAAGTTTTAATTATATCTATAAATGAAATATATCCAACGCAAGGGACTGAGATAATGACAATTCTTTTGATGGTATTTTTATACCCAATGATTCTCTTAGTACATTGGCTCAACCAGAAAACAATAACAAAGTTTTAACTCCATATAAAGAGACGATCCAACAACTATTAAAACATCTATCAAATCAGTAATACAATCTAAGTTTAGATATTTAATATAGTGAAAGCTTATCCTACCCAATAATTCTGATACACCACTCCCTTTATAGGATTAGTCTGACTATCTCTCATGTAACGGCGAAACCAGGTACGTTGCTTCTTGGCGAGGCGGCGATCGCCGAGCTGCATACGAGTGATACACTCATCACGATCATACTCTCCAGCGAGATATCACATGACAATTGGGTACAGGATCGGCTTCTTGGTCGTCAAGTGCTCAGCATATCATAGTGAGATGAGGTGTTGGATCTCATCGATAAATCAATTATCAAGCATCTGCTCGATCCTACGATTGATGAGTTCATCACCACTGGCTGTATCTCTCCACAGTCCTATCATGAGCAGTGGACGGATCGGTGGATTGGATGAGGTGATCTGTGCTTTGGTCTTGCCAGTGATATGAATCATCTCCAGTGCTCTGATGATGAATCTACTAGAACTTGGGTGATGACGCGCAGCTTCTGCTGGGTCAAGCTTAACCAATAAATCATGGCAGTATCATGGTGATAGCAATTCCTCAGCCTCGAGGGTGGCTCTATACTCATAGTCAGGTGGGACATCAGGAAGTCAGAAGTTATGATATATCATATCGATATATAGTCCCGTACCTCATACGATGACTGGTATCTTGCCGCGTGTCTGAATCTGTCTGACACACTCGTGAGCATCGGTCTGCCGCTGTCATGCGGTATAGATCTGATCAGGATCTACGATATCGATCAGGTGATGGGGTAGCTGAGCACGGATCTCAGGACTAATCTTGTCCGTACCAATATCCATATAACGGTAGATCTGACGTGAGTCGGCGCTGATCACCTCTATCGGGAAACGGTCACTCAGCTGGAGGGATAGCGCTGTCTTGCCTGTAGCGGTCTGCCCCCAAATTGCGATCATCCCATCAGGATACTGATCGAGAAAACGCTGCACATCTGCTGCGATCTGATCAATATCATAACGAGGAATTTGGTTAGCCTGCATAGTACTACTATAGTGAAAACGATCTGACAAAAAAGATCAAAACAAAAACCCCATCAGTAGATGGAGTTCTCATAGATATTATGCAATAGGTAGAACCACCGTACCACTTGCTGTAGATCCAGATCATGAGTCATTATCGTCTGAATGGTGATCATCATTATCGCTATCTAATTCCTTTATCTTGTCTTTTTCTTGCTGTTTTTTCTTAAGATATTCTTCTCTTTCCTTTATTTCTTTGATTTTATCTTTGAGATATTTTTCTCTTTTATCGTCCATCTTGATAGCCTTACCAGATCATACCTTAGATCCAGATCATAATTTATGCTCTCGTTCCTTTTGCTTTTCTAATTTTAATTTCATCATATCGCCACTTCATTTTGTACCAGATCATCGTTTTTTGTCTGAGTTCATTTTTCCTGTACCCATACCATCTTTATGATGGGGTTTCATATCACCAGTTCCTTTCGTACCAGATCATGATTTATGTCCCTCTTTGAATTCTTTTTTGAGTTCTTGGTTAGTTGCTTTGGTAGCTTCATGCGCTGCCTTACGAGCTGACTGAAGATCCTTCCTCATCGACGCAATTGTAGACTCCATCTTGGACTTGAGCTCCTTACACTGAGTCAGACCATCTTCTCTTGTGATAGTACCTGAACCTACTTGAGCGATGATTACCTTGCATGCCGCAATTGTTGATTTTCTGAGCTCTTGATTGGACTTGATAAACTCCTTACTTGAGAGCATATTTGCCTCTCTTGTGGATTCCCAATTGCTGTGAGTAGTTTCCAATAATTTCAATCTGTCTTCTTGGTGTTCTAGTTTCTTATGTATCATACCTGACCCCGTCGTGCCTGTGCCAGCAGTAGTAGACTGTTCTACTATCTTGTCGTCTGCCGATACAACTGTAATAGCAAGCATTGACACAATACTCATACATATACCCATCATCATATATCCGTGTTTCATCTGTAATTATGATAAAATAATAAAATAATAGGACTAAATCATACGAAACATCGTGGTCGATTACAACTATATCGCTCGTAAATCGATTGACAAAATAATCAAGCAATCAAAAATCAATTGAAACGAATTATAATTTCATTATATACTTGTTGTGTATGGTCATGTAGCTCAGTTGGTTAGAGCGCGTCTCTGATAAGGACGAGGCCGAAGGTTCAAGTCCTTCTATGACCACCATTAATACAATCAATGGTCTTCGATGAGAAGATTTTTTGTTTTTAGAAAGCCTTCTATCTATTGCTCTGTCGGGATTCTATTAATAAGATTCTCACTGGGATCACCTCATAGACTCAACCCATACATACCATAATCCATAAGTTTTGCCACCTTCCCACTCACAAATCTACACCACTCTTCATGATAGAATCTATATTTTGTGAAGTATTCGCGAAGCTTTTTGTGAGTTGGCTTTTTTGATCTCAAGTGGCTATGCCGAGCAATATCTTCAATCTTCCAGTACTGAGGAACAGGATTCCACATATTTTTCTCCTCAGTCATAACATAGGCATATGCTGCAAACATTTCTGACCTCATATCCAAAGACATTATTTTACCATTGGTTTCTTGGTCATCGGCAAAATCCTCAAACCAATTACGTACTTTTAAGAGTGGTAGATTGACTCACGTGGTCAAGTTTTGATTGATGACTTTTTTTGCCATCTGATCTAACTCCAATATATCTGTTAGACGATATTTGATTGTTTGTATAATCTTACGACATTGCTCTACTTGAAATAGGGATCAAGCGAGATAAGCTGCTGTTTTTTGTGGTAATTCGTTATTAAGGAAACGATGATTAACCCATAGTACCCACCCTATTCTAAATATCAACCATATTTTCAGTCTATTTCACTAGTTTGAATCTCCAGTTAGGAGA
>JAYSSF010000050.1:0-17154 GCA_043720715.1 bacterium | reverse complement strand
AAGTAGTCTTGTAGCCATGTGTAGAAGATTGATACTAAATAAAGGCAGTAATTATACTTTCTTTATATAGTGGCGCAATTAATATGATAACTTTTCATCAGCAGTCCTGAGTAGTGGCGAGCGAAAGGGAATATAGTTAATGCTTTTAAGTGTTAGAAAAATGGAATTATCCATACTTTTGCAGGTTCGGATACCTGTACTGAAAAAAATATTTCAAGCAGAGGGAGTCGCATTGTTCGGCTCCCTTTTTTGTTTTGTAAAAACTGAACTAATGATTAAGATGCTTATATCTTTATTTTCCAACTATTACTCATGTACTCAACTCAACAACTTATCGCTGGTATCACCAACGAATTCAATATCCTCAAGCATCTTGGTTCTAAGGTCAGCGAAGCAAATCATGCTCACAAGCTAACTGATCCTCAAAGGACTATCCAAGAGCTTGAACATTATATCATCTCATCGCTTCCTGCTCAGATTATCATGATGGTGGAATGAGTGCAAGACAATCAAAAATATATGGACTATGCTGGTCAGTTTGCTGACTTTAGTTATGATCAATTTGGTGCAGAACTAGACAAGGCTTTAACAATTATTAGTGAGGAGTTATTAAGTCTGACTGAGTCACAGTGGTCAGAAGAAATCTCAATTTGGGGTAGAACTGGTAGTAGAAGTATGTTCTTGATTGACTATGTATTTGCATTTCTTGGAGCATATAAGATGCAGTTATTCTTGCAACTCAAACATTCAGGTTTGTCAGATCTTGGTACGATGAATTTGTGGGCTGGAATTGATGCTCAATAGTTTCGTCATTGTGAGGAGGAGATACGACGACGCGGCAATCCATTAAATATGTATTTTTTCGGACTATATTCTCTTCGTTCTTTGGCATTGACCCAAAGAACCAAAAGTCTAGTCAAACACAGCACTATATACTATTATTCTGAGTTTATGATCTCGTGTGCGTAGCAATGTGTTTGACGAATAATGTTGTTTTGAATTGTGAGCTATGACTTATGAATTATGACTGAATCTACCTCATCAACAAACCTATAGGGATTAGTTCCTTTGGTATTATCGCAAGATTGCGTAGAGTTTTGTGAATCAAAAAAATCTGACACGCCTGAACATTGGATCCGTTTGCTCATGGGCTCATGATTGTGGCAGTAGGACGTGAGTACACTCGTCTGATCGATCAGTATATGGGGATGGATAAGACCTATACCGCCGCCATTAAATTGTGAGAAACCAGTGAAACGATGGATAGTGAATGACCTATTCACCATCATTCTGACATCATCCCTACTCAAGATCAAGTAGAAAAATTAATTGCATCACAAGTACAGACTTATCATCAGATGCCACCAAACTTCTCCGCCAAGAAGATCAACGGAGTAGCAGCATATAAGCTGGCTCGTGCAGGCAAAGAAGTAGAACTCAAGACCAAAGAGGTCACAGTGTATAGTGCAGAGTTGATAACATATGAATATCCATTTATTACAGTACAATATAGAGTGAGTAGTGGGACATACATCCGCGTGCTGGCACATGAGTTAGGTCAGAGTTTGGGTACTGGTGCATATTGTGAACAGCTATGTAGAGATAGTATTGGTGAGTGGGATATGAGTCAGTGAGTAGATCTTGATGATTTAGCTCAGGACCAAATGAGTATCGTGCATCCCCCTTGGAAAGGGGGAATTGAAGGGGGATCCTTAGACGAAGGTTTCATCACTAACGGTTTTCATCTTCCCTATAATCCTGACAATGTAGCAAAAGCAAAAGTATTGAGAGCTGAAATGACAAAGGCAGAAAAAGCTTTGTGGTATAATTTTTTAAGAGAATTGCAAATTTCTCAAGATCCCCTCCTATTCCCTGAATCCCCTCCTACCTCCCCTTTCCAAGGGGAGCAATCTCAATTTGGAATCCCCCCTTTATCCCCCCTTGCGAAGGGGGGCGTCAATTTCCAAGGGGAGTATCAATTTCATAGATTAAAAGTACTAAGACAACAGCCAATTGATAATTATATTGTAGATTTTTATATTGCATCGGTCAAGTTGGTAATCGAGATTGATGGAGATAGTCACTATACGGATGAAGCGATTGCTTACGATCACCAGAGAACCAGGGATCTCGAGCAATACGGACTATATGTGATGAGATTTACCAATACGGATGTGTATACAAATTTTGAGTGAGTATACGATCAAATCATCCAGTATTGTCAGATTCATCATGAGCCCAAAGAGATTAAAACCTCCAACATTGATGGGCTATTACTCAAGGCAAAAATCTTGTAATTATCTTGATGTAGAACTCATAATTGATACAGTATAAATATGCGAACTGAAATTGATAATAAACTTACTCGTGATTATATCTTTGCTGACTTCGCTCAAGCTTGGGATTTTATGTCGCAGGTAGCCATATTGGCAGAGGAGCATAATCATCATCCATATTGGACCAATGTATATAACCGTGTTCATATCGAACTTACCACTCACGATGCATGAGATATTGTGACAGACATAGATTGGGAGTTAGCGAGAGCGATTGATAAGATTGTTTTATTATAATTGTAATTGATGAGATATATTGTTGCTATATTTTTATCATGTTGTGTAACTGCTACTGTGATGGCAGGAGATTTCGGCTCACCTTTATCTGAGTTTACAGGCGAAGCAAACCCTTTGACGAGTCAACTGATCGTAGATGTAGATGCAGTAATTCCACATATTCGTGGATTTGATGAGGTATATGATGTAAATTCAAATGATAAAACGTACGTATGATCTCGTATCCAGCGAGAGACGGTCGACACTACACAGGCTTTGATTCGGACTCCTCAGCGTGACCGAGATGATTTGTCTGCGTTCAATACACTTGTAGCAGTACAGTTGCGCAATATCCGTATCCATAACATCATCTCAAACTATACACGATATGTGTCAGATAGATATATCGACAACTATGGCCGCTGTGCCAAGCAAAACTTTATGCGTGCATTTGACGAGTTTGGCACGATGATCCTCCAACCAAATCAGACTCTTAATATTAATAAACTCTTAGCCTGACTAGACTGATATTGTACTGGTGCTAGTGATGATGGCGAGCCGGGTCGTGAGTATATGTTCTATCAGTGAGTGTGCTGATTTAGTACGCAAGTATGGCGTAATGCTTTGATCAACCCATACCTTGAAACTACTAAAAGACAAAATCACGGTAACCGATGGCAGGCATATTATGGAGATGAGATTGTCTGAGATGATGCTGCAATCTATGAGATGGATAAGCAACTCGAAATCCGCAATGGGTCAGAACTACCGATTTATATGAGAACGCTGGAAGTAGATGGTAAGAAATATCTACTCTCCGTCGTACCAAAGCAATCAGATAAGATAGTAGAGCTAAAGAGAGAAGAAATTGGCAAACTCAAGGGTCGTGTGATTAGGACAATCAAGGATAAGACAACCAACAAGCAGATTGATCGTGAATATTATGTGAGTCAATATAGAGGAGTTGTGAAGGGGAGTAATTAGATAACGTTTGCCACTCATCTGATGTTGCGAGGTACGAGCAATATGCGTAGCGAACAGATAGTGGCTGTTAGATGACCCGTTAGGGCTTGAGTCTCCTTTTGTTTTCGTGATTTGTATTCATACTTTCATAGACAAGCATTACTTGAATTGTATTCTAAGAAACTTTTCTTTCCCGTAGGGTTTAGGGGGGTGGCTCGGTAGAGCCAAAAAGGATTGATGTATTCTCTTCAAAAGTAAATAAAACTTGTTAAATCACTGTTGTAGAGCTGATTCTGTTTTTATTAATTTAGTTCATGGTACATAAAGTTCATGATTTTTCTTAGGCGTTGCACCAAGTCTCATGTTTCAATATCCCACTATTCAAAGTTTTCTTATAGTGTCTTCGTTTTGGTAAGAATTGATCCATATGTGCTGTAAATTTATCGTTATGATATTTTTCCAGGAGATGGGTTAACTCATGAACCACGACATATTCCAAGCATTGTTCAGACTTCTTAGCGAGCTCAAGGTTTATTCGGATACGTTTATCTTTTATATTACAGGTTCATCGCTTTGTCTTCATTTGTTTAATTCTCCATTCCTGTGGATCTACTCCCATGATAGTTGATCGCTTATTTATGAAATTTGGTATTTTTTCTGCTAACTGTGAGCGGTATCGTTCCTTGAGAATGCTTGCTTTTTGCTCTAGTGTTGCTTGCGGTCTTACGGTGAGTTCAATATGTTTCTTATTCTTTATAACAACTTTAGGGGCATTATTCAACTCAATTACTCTCAATAAATATCTTTGTCAGAAGTAATAATGACTTTCTCCTGATATGTATTCACGAGGTGTTTCACGTTCTTGAGTATTGAACTTAGCTTGATGCTTCTTGATCCAAGATAGTTTAGAGACAAGGAAAAGGCGAATATAATCATCTTCCATGTATTCTGGTGCCGCCACTCTGATCCTTCCAGTAGGTGGATATACTCACAAATGGAGATTTTTGATATCCTTTTTGATGACATCAATGGATAAATTACTGACGGTAATTGTTTGTTGCATAGATTATTGCAAGAATAATAAACTAATACTCTTTTTGATTTTTGACGAGTTCAAAGATTTCTTTGAGTTTTTCAGGATCAGATATAAATTGTTTGACGATATTTAGCACCTCTTTTTCTTTGATGAAGTGTCATCTCCAATCTGCCTTCTTGCCTTGTACTATGGCTTTATCCAGTGTGATAGCAAGTTCTTCTTGGTTATCTAGGTTGTCATATAGAGCACGTTTTGCAGGCGTATTCAGGGAACTTGGATAGGACGATGTATTTTGTGGCTCCTTCGCTTGTTTAGCAAGTTCAATAACTTTTTTGAGATATTCTTCATATGCAATAGCACGAGATTTTCTATCTTTAATAAGTTCATCCAACAGAATTGACATTTTTTCATAGTATTTTGGATTGATATCTTGTTCATCAATAATGAGTTTGCGGAGATTATTTTCAATCGTCTCAGCAAGTGCATCTTCTTGAGAAGCGATTCATTTTGGCAAATCATGGACAAAGTCAGTTCATTTATCAATCATCAATTGAAGAATTGTCTTGTCATCAAAGGTTGTGATCATTCTGCTTTCCTCAGCATTGATATAGGTATCAATCAGATGACGCATTGCTGGTTCATACGCTTTGAGATCGATATAATCACCACTGGCAATTTTGATCTCATCACGGATATTCATATAGTATTCTACTTCCTTTCTAATCACCTCTACATCATCCTTGGAATATCCTATATCTTGCATTTCATTCACGATATTTGCAAATGATCTGATCAATGAAACAGTCTCCTTGTAAAGCATATCTCTTTGTTTGGTATTTTCTACAAGTTCTTCACGGTTATCACTATCACCACAGAAATAACGTATATAGCTGATAGTATCTCTTGGCTGAGCGACTGGTTCACATAATGCTTTGATCGTCTCACGAGCGTTTTCCAGTCTCTCCTTTGCTTTCTCTAGTCTATCACTAAGCAATCACTGTACATCCTCAGCGTCATAATTATCAAATGCATCAGAAGTATATTCACCGAGAGTTTTCTTTACCTTTCCAAACAGATCTTTATAATCCACGATATATCCATATTCCTTATCTTCTCCATCCAAACGATTGACACGACAAATAGCTTGAAATAGTCCATGGTCTCTCATTGATTTATCAATATATAGATAAGTTGCGGGTGGTGCATCAAATCCAGTTAATAATTTATCAACCACGATCAAAAGCTTCATTTGACCTGGCTCTTTAATAAATTTTTGTTTTGTCTCTGCATCAAACGCTTCTGACGTTTTATCTCATAGCATTCTTTTGTATATCTCGTATTTGTAGAGATTATCTGGCATATCGTTATCTCATGTTTCTTCTCATTTGATAGTAGAAATATGACCATTATATGAGGTAATGATAGCACATTTTTTGAATCACGATTTAGTGAAAAGTTCGTAATATTTACATGCTTCATAAATACTACCCGCTACCAGCATTGCATTTCCTCTTCCACTTTGCAAGCGATCCTTAGTTTCCATATCAAACAAAATATCTCAAACTATTTTTTCAAGTCTTGATTGCGAACTCAATACTGTCTGCATGGTTCATCGTTTTTTCTTAAGTTGCACTTTGGCATAATCAGTCAAACCTCTCGTCTTTGCCTCAAACCACTGATCAATCTTATCTTGTGATGAAATTTTCTGATCAATATCTCTCGCTTCATAACGAAGATCAAGTACGACCTCGTCCCTTACTGCTTCATCAAACTTATAGGTATGAATATATCTTCCAAAAATCTCGATACTTTTCTGTTTATCTTTTTTGAGTAATGGCGTACCAGTAAATCAGACAAAGACTGCATTTGGAAGAATAAGTTTCATCGCATCGTGCAACTTTCCTGACTGTGTACGATGACACTCATCTACAAAAACGTAAAGATCTCATTTAGCTTTAAAATCCTTAGTCAGACTGTCTTGCAATTCTTTGATAAACTCATCGTTATCGTCATCTGATTCTTTGGTTCCAAATTTATGTACCAGTGATCCAATCAACCATGGAGTGCCTTCATTTAGTTTTGCTACGAGATCTTTTCCACTTTTGGTACGATAAATCTCTTCTTCTACGCCTGTGAAAACTTTTTCTATCTGTTCATCAAGTTCCTCACGATCAGTAATAATCACAACCCTAGAGTTTGCAATATTTTCACGGATCCATTTTGCAAGCCAGACCATCGTCAGACTTTTGCCACTTCACTGGGTATGTCGTATGATTCCTCATTCTCTTTTGCGAAGACATTCTTGTGATGCTTTAACTCAAAAGTACTGATTATGACGGCATAACTTCTTAGTACCTGCATCAAAAATTACAAAGTCATGTAGTAATTCCAAAAATCTCTCAGGCTGACATAACTGGATAAGATGCTTGTGGAGTGGATGTTCGAGCTGTGATTGTTCTTTTCGTTCAAGATAATATTTCTCAGGTGTTTCAATCGTTCCATAGCGAATACCCTGCGTATCATTTCCTGCCATCACGAGCTGGATCGTAGAGAAAAAGTGTCAAATGAAGTCCTTCTTTTGATTATCTAGATTTTGACGGATACCTTCAGAGACAGAAATTTTGCTTCTCTTGAGTTCCAGAACTCCTAGAGCAATACCGTTGACATACAGCACAATATCAGGACGCTTATCGTGTTTACCTGTGATGGTCACTTCCTGTGCAAATGCAAAATGATTACTCGTAGGATTAGATCGATCTACAAGCCACACGGTCTGCTTATTTTCTCCTATCTCTTCGCGCACTTTGATTCCATAACGAAGCATACGATAGACTTCCTTATTTCTATCATACAGACTTTTGGATTCGTCATTTGCCATCTTACTGAATTCATTGATTGCCTTATTTACTAATACGTCAGGATATTTGGCATTCAAAAAAGCACGAAGTAACTCTACTTCGATATTACTATTGTTTGATCTATCAGTCCAATCACCCAGATATCTATATCATAGATTGTGTTGGAGTCGATCAATCACACGGTTCTGTGTTTCTCTTTCGATCTGTCAGACGTTATGGAAGGAAGTCATACGATGATATTTATAGATAAATTATGCTGTAGCTTGTAGTCTTATCTTGCCAGTGAGGAGTTGTTGCATCATGCCTTGTTTGAGTGATTTATATTTATCTCTTTGGGTGATAGTATTTTGAATGTTATTATCCATATCTAAAATAATTTGAATTATATTATCTTGTTCTTCTTTAGATGGTAAAGAAAGATTAATTTCAGATAAATTTTTTCAATACAAATGAATAATAGTTGTTCACTGGGTTACCTGTGATATATCATACTTTTTTATATGAGTCAAATAATAAGACAGGTAGATAGGGTTATAAGAGTCTGTTTTTGACCTTAAAATATTTACATCTCATCCAAGCATAACACCATCAACTCATAAAGCAGATAATTTAGCTAAATCTATACCAACAGTGGTTGTAGATCAAGGCAATAAAATATCTCAAGCTAGTCACAGTGTTCATTCTAAATGATTAGTACTACTTATAATTTTATCTATAAATTCAGTATAAGTAGTAAATAGCTCTCAATACAATAAACATGCTATTTTTCAATTTTTGCTTAACTTGCCTTTGGATAATCATTTGCCCTTATAAAAATTTACTATATCTCCAAGTTTTCTCTCCTCCCGCTCTCCAGTAAAACCAGGTAATCTTTTCTTACCAGTCAGTAGCTGTTGCATAGCTCACTGTTTGATACCTTGTTTTTTGATTATGAGAGTATCGATCGATGAGATGAGGTTGTCTATGTCGGCGAGTGCTGTAGCGATGAGAGTTTGTTCGGTAAAGGACGGAATAGGTATACATGCTTTTCTAAAATTATCATTATATAGCCTTGAAATCGTAGTGTCTTCTGTCGTCCAATTAGTGATTTTATATATATAATGTAAAAAAGTATTACTTACTACTTTTTCGTTATTAGAAATCCAAACTATATTAGAATCTTGAAAGTATGCTGGACTGCCACCATAAACAACTGTTCTACCTATGGTTCCAGAAGCAGAAATTAAAATGTCTCACTTTTGGGGAAATGAGTACTTTTTTTTGAAATCTTGATAAATCTCAAAATCAATATAGGCGTCAGCTTCTTTTCCAAAAGTTCCAATCTTATAAAATGGAATATCGCCAATAATTTTAGTTTGATATTTCATGATTCTTTTGCACATAGAAACATTTCATATTTCTCATAAATATTTCATATCCCAATCCTGCGGAATTACTCCGACTTCCGTCAGTTTATATCATGGTGGTATATGATGATGTGTAATTGTCGTCATTTGAAATAGCCAAAATTAAGTAAAAGGTTATTAGTTAGGGTCTTTATCATCGATTCGAGTTCATTGTATAAGATTTTTCAATATTCAAGCTGGTACTCAGCTCTTATATGCATAAGCAAAAACCAACCAATCTATAGACAGATCAAATATATTATGCATCAATATTTGAAAAAACGCATCAAAGTCATCAATAATTATTCTTCATTTACTACCATTAAATTCAAATGCGGGGATTTGTAAATTTGGTCTTGATCATAATCAATTTACAAAAGCAATATCCATTTTATGAAAAAATAATTCTCTTCAATTTTTGTCTCATCATGCATGCCATCATCCCTCATTTCTCAGTTCCTTTAACATTATTAACCAATTACTATCGTCGTCCAACATTTCAATTAAAGATGAGTCATTAGGAAAGAGCTCCCTTAATTTTTTTTCATATGTCTGTACAAGATTTGGCTTTTGTATTTCATCATAACATTGCATTATTTGTAAAGATATCCTTGCTACATCCTGCAATCTTAAGGCACAAAATTCTATAATTTTTCTAAAATCATTGTCTAACTTTATACTTGGATTTGTCCAATTACAAGCTATTATTTCTTTAGATGAATCATAACTGTTTAAATAACTTCATATTTCTTTATCAATTTTTTTCATTGAATTACTCCAAAAATCAAGATAATCATTTATATCATTTTGAGTATCCAAAAATTTATGTGCTAACTCAATGTGAGCTTTGAAAATTTCTTGTTTATTAGGATGATTACTCAGTTCTAATGGTTTCTTAAAAGGGAATATTAAATTTGTATATTGTAAACACCCTTTTCAAGAAAAATCTCATAAGTTTTGCATATCAAATTGTCCCTGCATATACGATGTGTTAAAAAATAAATCACATATTTTTGAGGTGTTCTTTTACCTTACTTTCACAATCTTTTACCTGTGATTGAATTATTGGCAAGGGTTCTAGATAACGATCTGCCAATTCTACAATACGCTGTGTAAGTGATTGAGAGATAATATTAATTTGGCTCGTTATACGTTCACCTACTGTTGCGATTCGTTTGTCATTGATAACTAATGTTTGGATTTCATTTACCGTCAATGTGCGATATTTTGCTAACACTTTTTTATTGAGATCCGCCTCAGCTATCTTAATCTGAGTTTTGATATCTGATTCTTTTTCTATCTCTGTCATACATTGTTCCAAGAGAGTATATTCCTCAGCATCATCTTTGCTATTTTTGATTACCTTCATACGAGCAGTAAGGTTCGCTTTGGTGATTTTTCCTTTATCGTTCAATACTTCAATCAGTAATCACTCATCTCCTCCATGCTCTTCAGCAAGTTCTTCTATGGTTGCTGAGATAGTTTCAAGGTGTCCTTCCAATTCAGTCAGACTATCTTTTTCTTGTTGAAAATAACGATTGATAACCAGATAGTCAGGAATAAGATCGCAAATATAGATGGTTTCTTTTCACTTCTTGGTTTCTGTGAGCGTCACCTTTCGACCATCTTCGATAATCATATACAGATCATCTTTCATGATTTCATTTCGATAATCCATCAGGTGCTGATAAATAGTATATTTATCAATCAGTTGCCTATTGCTATATTGAGCAAGTATCTCTTCTCCAATTTTATGAATGAAATTTCTAGGATGAGTAGAGACATCTATTGTCTTAGAGAAAGGCACGATAGCAGTTTGCCATTGTGTGAACGCTTGATTGAGTGTAGTACGATAATTGATAAATTCATCATGAGTATAGATTGCGTTTTTGATCTCATTAGCTTGGATAGCAAGTTGATAATATCATGCTTTCATATCAGCTTTGAACAGTTTATGTTTGAGCGATCCATAAACTTCCCAATATGGAGCTAATGCATCGACATCATGAGCAGGTATTCATCCTTGCAGATGTGCAGTGAGATCTTGGATATCTTCCTCTTCTTGCGTATCGATATAGCGAGGGATATTGAGATTGTAGTCATTCACTTCGATCTCAGCGAGTGGTACCATTCTTGAAAATTTAGTCGTTTCTCTGATTTGCGTAAAAGTATCCACGATCTTGTGGATATCTTGTTCACGGAGACGGTTTTTATTGCCATCTTTGATAAATCATTTACTTGCATCCAGCATAAATATTCCTTTGCGTTGATCTGCTCATTCCTTGTCTAGCACTATGATACAAGCAGGGATCCCTGTTCCATAAAACAAGTTTGCAGGCAGTCCTATGATTCATTTGATATAGCCTGATTTGATGATATTGGTACGGATTCATCCTTCAGTATTTCCACGGAACAAGACACCATGTGGCAAAATTACTGCACCTTTACCAGTGCTTTTGAGTGAACGGATGATATGAAGCAGAAATGCATAATCACCATTTTTGTTTGGTGGGATACCATATCCAGTGAAACGCTGATATTCATCATGCAATGGATCAAAACCACTACTCCAAGATTTAGTAGAAAATGGTGGGTTTGCTACGACAAAATCAAATCTCTTGAGCGATCCATCTTGTTCTTTGAAATGAGGGTTTGCGAGTGTATTATCTTTCCAGATCTCTGCTGATGGGTAGTTATGAAGCCACATATTCATAACAGCAAGAGCTTTGGTTGCATTATCCATTTCCTGACCATAGATAGTCAGATCATGTGATGCTTCATCTGCTACCTTGAGCAACAATGATCATGATCCGCAAGTTGGATCGTAGACGGTTTGTGATGGACTTGTTGATTTTTCTACTCCTATCACCTTCGCAAGAACACGAGATACTTCAGCAGGTGTATAAAATTGTCCTTTACTCTTACCTGATTCAGTAGCAAAATGTTTCATAAGATATTCATATGCATCTCCCAGGATATCATCGCCATCTGCACGATTTCCTGCAAAATTGAGATTTGGGTTTTCAAAAATACCGATCAGTTTTGATAAACGATCAACCATTTCTTTTCATTTTCCTAGCTTCTCTTCATCATTAAAATCTGTGAGATCTATGACTCCAGTCAGATTATTTTCCTTTGCTATTTTTTGGATAATCTTATTGATTCTATCTCCTATATCAGCAGATCATTTGATAGCTATCATATCATCAAAACTTGCTCCCTCGGGGATTGTAATAATAGCATCAGTTTTGTGAGCGTACTTATCAGACACATATTTGATGAAAAGCAGACTCAGGACATAGTCTTTATATTGTGACGCATCCATACCACCACGGAGTTCATCACAACTTTTCCATAGTGATGAGTAGAGATCTGATTTTTTGAGTGCCATAGAATACCAATTATTATATAAATGTATCTTCTTACTATACTAATTTACACCTCAAAATATAACCAGTTTTGTTTCTTTTTCAAAAGAATATTGCGAAGCAATACCCCCCCTAAATTGCCCGATAGGGCAAAAAGAAAAGTTTCTGTCTATGATTGCAAATTAAAACAAAAGGAGATTTCATCTAACTAGACTTTATACGAAATAATATATTCAAATATTAGTTCATATCAAGTGAAAACAGAAATTATGCTTGATCTTGTGACCTATATGGTTATAAAGTGAATAATTATTTCGTATACTATGTAAATATATGACAGAAAGTGAAAAGTTATTGTACTTTAAACAATTGTTGATTAATCAACATTTTAGCCCAAAAACAGTGAAATCATACACTCATTGTGTTACATCATTTTTTTTACGATACAAAAAAATTTGAGATCAAGTAGATGATAAAATTATTACTCAGTATATTATGATATTAGTTGAGGAGGACAAAGCTCCAAAGACTATCAATATATACAAAGAAGCATTGAAAAAATATTTTCTCCTTTTGTATAATCGTACGTTTTCTCTTGCTTTGCAGCTGTCTCGTGAGCCTCGCAAACTACCAGTTGTGTTGTCTGTCTGAGAGATCAAAAATATCTTATCTATGATGATAAATCCTAAACATAAACTCTTGTTATCATTGGCATATGGTTGTGGTTTGCGTATCTCTGAGATAGTGAATCTCAAATGGATAGATATTGATACTGAACGTTCTATCATACATCTTAAACATGCAAAATGAAACAAAGATAGGATAGTGATATTGCCTCAGTCAAGTATTGCGTTGTTAGATACTCATCACTACGCTTCATGAGTATCTCCGTATGTATTTTATAGCAATCAATGATGAAATATTACCACAAGAACAGCTCAACAAATATTTGCTCAAGCATGTAAAAAAGCCTGAATTATCAAGAAAGTTAGTTTTCATTCACTCCGTCATAGTTTTGCTACCCATCTTCTGGAGCAGGGAACGGATATCCGCTATGTACAGACATTGCTCGGTCATAGTAATATTCGTACGACGCAGATTTATACTCATGTTATGCAGCCTGCTTTGGATAAGATTGTGAGTCCTTTAGATAGATTATAATATAGTAGATTTCATATAAAAATAGGAATACTATTATCTATGAAATCTACTACGTAGTTCATTATCTTGAGGTGTGAGTTGATCCTAATTCTAAGTATAATGCACTATAATATGCAAAACCTCCCAATCCCCGAATTTCAACACTATATCCTCAACTGGTTTAATCAACATGCCAGAGATTTGCCATGGAGACATCACAACGATCCATATCATGTACTGGTGAGTGAGATCATGAGTCATCAGACTCAGATCGGTAGGGTAGTACAATATTATCATAGATGGACACAGGCTCTGCCCACCATCCAGCAGGCATGACAAGTCGATACTCCGACGCTTCTGCAGTTACGACAGTGATTGGGATATAATAATCGTGCTCTGAGATTGCGTGAATGTTGTCGCATCATCAGCGAGCAATATGATGGAGTGGTACCGTCAGATCCAAAACTATTGATGAAATTGCCATGAATAGGACTCTATACAGCTCATGCGATCTCCAGTTTCGCCTACAACCTTCCACACCCAGTCTTGGATACTAATATCAAGCGTGTATGGTTTCATCATTATCCCGAGACTATAAATATGAAAGAGTCGGACTTGGTCGAGTTTGCGTCGCAATTTATTCCCCGGATTCCCGGGACTACGCCTGAGTGACAGTCGAGATTACGACATACAGCGCTCATGGATTATGGAGCAGTAGAGCTTGCAATGCACAAGTCCAACATCCGCATCAATGCCAAACAATCGACATTTAAGTGATCCACGAGGTGGGTCAGATCACATATTCTCAAGCATTGTTTGAAGTATGGAGCAAGTGATATGAGTGATTTATATGCTGCATATGCGACTCCTCGAGAGTATGATAGTGTACAGTTTGATGAGATTGTCACCAAGATGGTCCGTGATCAGTTGATTGTACTGGAAAACAACTTTATAATCATTACAAAATAGTAAACCTTACAAACCTTTTGACTTTACAAACTTTCAAACTTACTTATGTCCCACTATCAAAAACCAAGACGAATCAAACTTACTCTATGGATCATGGTGATTGGTATCATCTTGGCTTCACTGGCTGGCGTGATTGTACCATATTTACCTACTGCCTCTGATGATATCAACAATATAACAGCAGATATGAATAGTGGAGTAGTCGTAGAAGAGGTCGTTGACACAGGAGTACAGATCGCTCCCAACTCGATCCTCAATCAGTTTCAGACTGGAAACTAAATAGATTAAAACAAAAAGCACGAGGTGTAAAACCAAGTGCTTTTCCATCTCGAAGAAAGCGAGATTCTCTACATTACCTGATTAATTTCAGTTGGTGCAGAAGGGATGTTCTGATTTCCTCCTTGCGGAGCCGCATCAGGGGCGGGCATAGTTCTTTCTCTTACTACTATTACCATTTCCTCAGCCGCCGGTCTTGTAACCTCAATATCACCCGTTGTAGGGTTAAATGTAGGACTAAAGACAGGTGCGAATGTGTAGGTCGGTGCAAAGTTTGGTAATTGCTGCTGTGCCGCTGGTTGTTGCTGTAATCTTCGATAAAGAAGATATGCAATCAAACCCAATAAAAACAATAGCAACCCACCTATAGTTCCTATTCCAAACAGAGATTGGCGGACTAAATCTCCGCTAATAAGTGGCTGTTCTGGGATTGGAGTCGTCTCTGCTACAAAAATAGTATCATGCACCACCCGAGTTTCCCCAGGGAGATAGCGAGTGATGGTGCGAGGTATGAGTTCGACTCTCACAATACTATCGGCACCAATTCTACCTGGTAAAGTTTGAGCATTGCTGCTCAATGAAACAAATAGAACTGCAACACTTGCGGCCACTGCCGCGAATAATAACTTTTTCATAGTCTTATTAGGTTTTGACTATAAACTGGGTCGGCTAACTCCAGACTGCCGATTCATCAAGACAACACATCTTGATATAGTCAATATTGACTTTGACATTATAGTTATATATATATATATTGTCAAGTGATTTTTGAAGAAAATAATAATTGACAAATAGCGTGGGGGATAGTGATGTTGTAACAGACTGAGAGATCATTATATATGTAGTTTGAAGATGTGGTTTTGTGTGTTGTGAAATGTTTACACATCGGACACGCCAAGAGCACGTCCCTACGCCAATTTCAAAAACCTATGCCATTTAACCTATAACATATAACCTTGTCTATGTCCGTCGTATCTGATCTTATGTCCAAAATCGAAGCACAAATCGCATCCGTCGATCTGACTGATACCATGTCTCCAAAATGAGAAATCGTCGAAATCAAAGATGGTGTAGCGACTGTCTCATGACTCAGTAACGCGATGTTCGGAGAGATTGTCTTATTTGAAAACTGACTCAAGGGTATGGTGCTTAACCTTCTCGAGGACCAGATCGGAGTTCTTGTACTTGGTGCATATCACACACTCACACAGGGCCAAACCGTGACTGGTAGTGGTGAGATCTTCAAGATCAATGTAGGTGAAGCATTTCTCGGGAGAGTAGTCAATGGTATCGGTGAGCCTATCGATGGACTATGAGCAATCAAGTGATCTGACTTATATCCTGTTGAGCGTATCGCTCCTGGTGTGATGACTCGTCACAGTGTTGATCAGCCGCTCGCGACATGAGTAAAATCAATTGACGCCATGATCCCAGTAGGTAAAGGTCAACGTGAACTTATTATCGGAGATAGACAGACTGGTAAGACGACCATCGCGATCGATACGATCATCAATCAGAAATCTGAAAACGTCAAATGTGTCTATGTTGCTATCGGACAGAAAGAATCCAAAGTCAAACTCATCACCGAACAGCTCAGAGCAGCATGAGCGTTGGAATATACGACGATTGTGTCAGCTCCAGCATCTGCTCCAGCAGTAACACAATATATCGCTCCATATGTGGGTGTGACGATCGCAGAATATTTTCTCTACAATGGGCAAGATGCACTTATTATCTATGATGATCTCAGTAAGCATGCCAACGCATATCGTGAAGTATCACTACTTCTCCGTAGACCTCCAGGTCGTGAAGCGTATCCTGGTGATGTATTCTATCTTCATTCTAGATTGCTTGAACGTGCAGCCAAGCTTAACTCTGACTATGGCTCAGGATCACTAACAGCACTACCGATCATTGAGACTCAGGGTAATGATGTATCAGCATATATCCCTACCAACGTGATCTCGATTACTGATGGGCAGATATTCTTGGAGACTGACTTGTTCAATGCTGGCATCAAACCTGCGATCAATGTAGGTCTGTCCGTATCTCGTGTATGATGATCTGCTCAGACAGGGCTGATGAAGAAGGTAGCTGGTAAGCTCAAGCTTGAGTTATCATATTTCCGTGAGTTACAGGCGTTTGCTCAGTTTGCATCTGATCTGGATCCTGCCACGCAGGCCAGACTGACTCGTGGTCGTATCATGGTGGAACTATTGAAACAACCAAATGGTAAGCCACTATGATTCCAAAAACAAGCAACACTGATCTATGCTGGTATCAACGGGCACCTCGATGACATCGACGTAAGTCAGATCAAACAATTTGAACAAATAATCAATGATAAGTTGGATACCAGCTACAGTGATCTCAATACTCTCATGCTCAAAGATAAGAAGCTCACAGGAGATATTGAAGATGGTATCAAGAAGCTGGTAAGCGAAGTTGTATCAGAGATTAAAGCTAGTTTATAGTCGAAATAGAAGAAAACCCAGATTGATTATCTGGGTTTTTTTAGTATATAGGAAATTGAAACTTTTCAAATCACTCAGTTCTGGGTGATTTTTTTTCGTGAAACGAAAAAAGTAATCAACAAGGATCTGGTTT
>JAYSSF010000049.1:0-6193 GCA_043720715.1 bacterium | reverse complement strand
AGCTATGAAATACTATATCTAGTATACATAACTTACTACTAAAATATAGAAGAAAATACCTAAATCCTTACGGATTTAGGTATTTTTGGGACAGGCTCTGATGAGCAATTTTTTAATCCATTTTGGTTTAAATGTTTGGGATAAAATAAACAATATCATACCGACGACATAAAAAATATTACCATCGCAATAAGTTCGGTTGTAGACATTATGAGCGTATTGATGTTAAATAAGGTGCGCGAGTCTTACTTTTCATCTCCTTCCTTCTCATCAATCTTCTTTTTCATTTCTTCCAATCCTCACTGTAAAAAATCAATCATCTTCTTAGCTCATCACAAAAACCCAGAAGCAGTCTTCTTGAGTACCTTTTGTCATGTTTGAGTTTTGGCTCCAGCAACACCTGCGATCGTAGTTCCAATAATCAATCCAAGCAATACCTTATTAAATTTCTTTTCAAAAGCCATGAAATTACAGTGAACTACTGATCACATGTATAGCTTTTTTCAACACAACTTCAACCTCATCCATGTCAGCGAGCTGTTTCTTACTGAGAGTATATTTGACACTGAAATATCCATCATAGCTCAGCTTTGCCATCTTCTTGAACAAGAGATCAATCTTCATGTCTCATTCTCATAATGGGAGATGTCTGACTCACTTCTTAGTCTTATCTGAGATATAGATGGTAGACGTATTTTTGAGATGGGCAGGGAGTTTTTTCATGAGTTCGCTATCGACAAAATCGCCGTCGACATGCGTTATATCCAGTCAGATTTTGCAGTTATACTTACTCGTGATCTGTTCTATGTTGCTAAATTTGAACTTAGGAATTGGCAAGATGAACACCATATCATCCGGTGGATTGATGATTGCAAACTGGATCGTAGGATTGTCGGTCTGTATCTGCGGCAGCTTACTTGTGATGAAGTGATACGATGCAATATTAAATGTATTTGGTGGATTAATCACGATTATTTTGGTCTCCAAAATTGCTGCAAGCTCGAGCGCCTGAGTCATTTCTTTGCTATTGATGTCGGAGGAAACTTGGATGATAGGCACCACAATATTATGTTTTGCCTTGAGTTTCTTTACATATCCAGAGTTCCGGGTGTCGAAATTCTTCCAGATTGCGAGATCAATCCCTCAGAATCATGCACTTTCTGCTACCTCGAAAATATGATCAAGTCCATATCCTGAGAGAGTGTCGGTAGAGAGCAAGATGCGAGATGTATCCATGAGTTTTTGTTTTTAAATACTTATGGCTCAATTATACACAAACCTTTCACAATTTGCAAATTATTTGACAATTATTCCTCTGTCGCAATTGAAATAATAATCGCGATTGGCACCGCAAGCATAATGCCCACAAATCATAATACACTCGCTCCCACAACCATACACAGGAAGATGAGTAATGAGCTGACTCATAGGGTTTTATTCATAATCCATGGTATGAGGATATTGTTCTCGGTCCGCTGTATCACGAAAAACAATACTCCCACCCAGATAAAGCCAGCTAAACCATGATTGAGTGTCCCGACCAGCAGCGCAGGTATACTTCACAATAGTGGTCATACGTATGGTACTACTTCCGTCAGTCCAGCAATGATTGCAAGTGAGAAGATACTTGGCAGCGTAATCCCAAATAGCGAGAGAATGAGTAATCAGGCCCCCGTCATTGCAAAGATAAATAAACATAAGATAAGCTGACTCGTAAGCCAGAAACCAAGTTTCTCATAGATCATAGATATTTTGCGGTGTCGGTTACTATTGTGTTTTGCATCAAGTTTACGGATCAGCCTCATGGTAGCATCTTTCTCGATACTAAACAATACCGACAACGTGAGGACAAACCCTATCTGAGTCAGGGCGTTGAATATTGCACCAATCACATTAACCGCGATTCATCCCGCACCCTGCAGATAAGTACTACTTGTGCTGACGATCTGATTGATATTTTGTTGAAAAAATTTTTGTAGACCAATGACAGTATCTTGATTGTTTAGTGATGTAACCAAATTTTCTTTGATTACTGATGGGATTCGCTTTGCCGAACCTACCATTTGTTCCAGTCACATTGTTTGGAGTTGAGTTTGGAAATCATTTATTGCTTTGAGTATAATACCACCAATATCACCAATCTGCCCCGCTAAGAATGGAACCATAATTAGCATACCACTGAGCAATACCGCCACAAAGATAAAGTATGACAGACCAATACTCCATCATCTACTGCCAGTCTTGGACGTAAACCATACGACCATCTTATCTACCGCCATCGACAGCACATATCCCGTGAAGATCAGATATACCAAGTCCAGTGATGAGAACAAGAGATATCACACATATACTACTATTACACCCGCAAACCAAAAGATAAACGACATGGATCGTACATGATTACTATCGATGATTTCATGATTCTGACTGACTGTGTGTTCGATCTCATCATCATTCTCTACTTTTTTGGGTTTGATGATGAGTTTATTCCAGAGGGATTTGGCCTTGGAGATGACATCTTGAAGACCGGTTGTTTGAGTTTTCATAAGGTAGATGTGATAATACTACTAAAATGAGATTTGAGTTGTTGGTGAGGATTGGGTTTCAGATGAGGTTCATTTTTACTGTCTTTTGCCATTTTTGACAATTTTTCACTTTCGATTAGTTGCTCGATAAATTCACAATGCTCAGGATGAATCACAACGAATATCTTGTGATAACGATTGTGTACTGCTTTGTCAATCTGATCTTCTCGTGCAGCATAAAATGCTCTCCTAATAATATTCCTCTGGACAGCGTGTTTATGAATCTTTCCCGATACTTGGATACCTGTCTGATGATAGAGATTGTTGGGGTATTGATCACAATGCAAAATCTTATATCCATCGACATAGACCGATTGCTTACGTCTCATGAGGTAGTTTACCTCTTTGGTAGTGAGTTTGTGTTGTTTGGAGATCATTACATTATTTTTATACTAGTCTGATTATTACAAAACTTTTCACAACCTCACTTTTACTTTCTCAATACCCATCACTTGCATTGTCTCATAGAGGTCGGGGGTTCTACTGGATTTACATAGTGCGATACGCAAGATCATGGCTAGATCTCCTACCCTACCAACATATCATCATGCTTTGAATTCGCCGTTGCTGGCTGCGTATCATAGTTTCCCGCCAATCTCCTTGAGTTGTGCAAATCGCTCTTCTTTGGTCTGTGAGAGATCTATTGCTGGGATATAAGCATTGATAAATCCACTGACTTGATCTCAGGTCAGACTAGTCCATTCTGCTGGATACTCTATCATGTCAAACTCGCTATCGATAAATAGCCTACAGTGATCAACCACATCTTGATAAGTGATAAATCTCTTAGGATCATGGCCATCATGACGCTCGATACCAATAGCCTGTAGGCATGTATCTTTATTATTTTGCATCATAGTCAGAGCACCAGTATTATATGATTGACACCACTTGATGGATTTGTCATAGATCTGCTCATCACTCATACGACCAAATGTATCTTGGCTTACAGCGCCTACTTTGATCATATCCACGATTGCTCATGCACTATTGAGTTTATCCATCGTAAACTGATAGTCACGATAATATCTTGATGTATCTTCCATCCATCGATCCTCATAGCCAGAATTGGCAATATTGGCAAGATAATTGATAATAGCTTCGACGTCATAACCATCCGCAAGTAGTGCATGCACATCGGCTTCAGGATCTTTGCGCTTGCTAAGTTTGCGTCTATTACCTGCTTCGAGCTTGAGAAGTGGTCATAGATGTGCAAGCTTAGGTGGGCGAGGATTAAATAGTGAGCAAATATAGAGGTGAAGGGGGATGCTAGCAAACCACTCATCAGATCTGATAATATGTGTGACTCACATGAGCCAATCGTCTACCATGGCAGCCAGGTGATAGACAGGGATTCAGTCAGATTTGACTAATACGGTATCTTGGTGTGGTGCTCACATCGTACTGTCTCATTTGACGAGATCATGGAAGCTGACCTTATCTCATAGCCCATAGGTGTTTTTAAGTCTAATCACATATGGAGTGTTGTTTCCAATAAGTCACACAATATCTTGATCGCTCGTATGGCGATAGGTGCTGTATGCTCAGTAGATGCCTGGGAGCTTGTTCTGTAGCTCTTGACTCTTACGGATCTGATCTACTTCTTCCTCAGTGAGGAAACATGGATATGCATGATCATTTTCCACCAGATATTTAGCTACAGCATCATATAAACCCTTTCTCTGTGTTTGAATATATGGCCCATAATCACCCACACTTTCATATCAGTCAGTAGTTTTGGTGAGTGGTCCTTCGTTGAACTCAATCTCAAAATATTTCAATCCATTAATAATTAGGTCAATGGATCATTCGACTAGTCTTTTTTGATCAGTATCTTCAATTCTTAGAATAAATATTCTTGGTGTTTGTAGATCGACAAGAGTGTTGACCATACAAGTATAGACTGCTCATAGATGGAGCATTCCGGTTGGAGATGGAGAGAACCTGACTACCATCTGGTCGGTCTCACGATCTGGGTATTGTTGCTTGAGGAGGGTCAGATCACTGGATACATGAGGATACAGCAGATCTGCGATGCGTTTAGACATAGGCATATATTTATAAACCAAAAAGTATATATAGTATAATGATTTTAGTGCTAATTTCATTAGATAGTTGATTTTTGTGATTATCTATTGACATATATCAGTAGATCTTTACTATAAGATACTTATTTTCATTAGTTGCCATGGAAGTTGGAAAAGATTCTTTACCTCTCAAATTGCCGCAGTCTCCCAAATGAAGGTTTGGCAAGGAGGTTTCTATTGGGCAAATGAACCTGTTAGGGGCAATAGGGATGGATTGATGATGATCTTGAAATGAAAGTGACATGTGAGAGAAACCAAGCGGTGAGTGGCTACCAGAAAAGTACCCACCAAAAAAATCCTCCGCCACACCACCCATCAGCAACAATATTCCGAAAGAAGAAGATATCTTACCAGTAAGCTCTAGCCCTAGATTTACTGAAGAGGAATTATTAAAAAGGTTGTGTATTACTACCACAGAAACATTTTGGTCAGCAATCAATAAAGAGTGATATTTGTATAAATATTTGATAGAAACAAGAAAAGAAGACTGAGAAGAATTATTTGAGCCGATTAAACACGACCTATTATCATGGATTTATGGTGTCGGAGATAAAACCACCAACTCAGTAGAACAATTTATAAAATGCATAGCAATTATCCGTACCAAAATAAAAGGAGATCTGAGAAATTATCCTATTATGTGCTCTATTGTTGAATTTGTTTCAACACCAGATTTTTATAAGGCATACATCAATACAGATAAGTCAGTGATATGATGCTTTCTTGATATAAAAGTGAGACCTGTTTACGATCAACAACTGATCAATGAGCTTTGGATTAATTTTAAAGGAATTATTAAGAGAAATAACTCTATTGAAGATTATAATCTCTATACTAGTGGGATAACTCTTACTGCGCAGAAAAATATAAGCTGAAAAGAATTAGTAAATTGGAGTTTTATATACCCCTGAAAGGAAGAGTTAGTAAAGAACTATATAGATATATTTGATAATGAGTTAATATATTCTTTTGCCGAATATGCAAAATGATTTCTAGGTGTTTGAGCTGATTTTCATAAGTTAATATGTCTAGAATATGCTCACAAAAGTGGTAAATGAAGATCAGAATATAGTTTAGTTGCGGCAGCACGCTCTAAGAATCACCCCAAAAAGGTAAAAACATCAAATCAAGTCACCATTCATGATGGTAATCGTGACGCAGACAGCCTACTTTCTAAGTGGCTAAAAGATCAATTATCCCCCATCACTGACGACACCATGAAACATTGTATTATTAGCTGATATAAGTGATCTGGGAAGACTACAATTATTAAACACTATCTCAATGAAATTCAGTGTAAATTCCCCAAGACCCGCATATGAGATCTTACCTTAGAGATTTTAACAAAAGAAGTTTCAGCAATTGCTCAAGAGACCAATCCAGAGTTGAAGTCGAAATGATTTGAAGCTTTTGTAAATAGGTTAGGCTCTTGCATAGAAGACTAGTATCCATATAGTCAACTATGCTTATAAAATACAGTAAATTATCTCTTTACGAGTTGAAAAAAATAATTCATTGCTT
>JAYSSF010000048.1:0-6199 GCA_043720715.1 bacterium | reverse complement strand
CATAGAGGACTAAGGGAAGATAGGAAATTAAAACTAATACTGTATTTGATTAACTCTAGAGTAGAATAGCCACACCTTTTTTACCATTAAGCCCTTATAATATATTTGTTAATTGTAGGGAACATTTCAAAAACATAAAAATGGTCGTGCTCGACTACTCAAAAAAAATGAAAAAAAAATTTGTAATATTAGCTATGTTTGTACCTTCTGTATCATTTGGGCAAGTATTCGTCCAGACACAAGTAGATACAAGATTTTCTAAGCAAAGTGCTGTGCCGACTGGTACTATCTTTGTGGCGAAGAATTTTAAAGAGTCGAAGTGGGGTATTTCCATGTTTGGTCTCTTTACTCCCAACCAGTGGGGAGAGGCATATGCTGGTCCTACCTATCAGGTCAATTCCAAGTTGAAACTTGGGGTTTCGGTGGGTGGTGAGTTGACGACTGCAAAACCAAGATTTGCTGCTTCGGCGGTAAGGATTGGGAGTAAAAGCTTTGGAGCTTTGTTCTTGGAGCAGGGCACTGATAGTCCCAAAAACTATTGGTATTCGCTTCAGATCCTGACTCGTACTGATAAAAAAGTACAACCAGGATTAAGAATCCAAAGGTTCTACGGAGCTGGCCCTCAGGTCGGTATCCAAGTTAGTAAAAACTCTAAAATCATAGTTGCTCCACTATATGAAATGGAGCAAAAACAATTCCAGCCAACTGTCTTTTGGCAGTATGTCTGGTAAAAAATCTACAATTAATAGGAAGTATGTCGTTTTCGACCTCTGCTTCTTTTTTCTTTGAGTAAAATTTCACTTGAAAATTCCGATGCTTTGGATATATATGTGACACTCTATCCTCGGATAGAAGTATTATAGTAAATCGATCAAACAATTTCAAGAATTGTTTGTGACTCGTGATTCGATTTACTACGTAGTCAAATATTATACTACTCTAGTTATTTTGTGTTTATGAAGTATATACTTTATGCTCAAGATTATCTTAATAATATAGTTATTTGACAATACATGGATGTCAGCCAAGTTAGGAATTGTAATTCAGGAATTAAGAATTCCTCGAACTATGTTCTGCGGAATTAGCTCAATTGGCTAGAGCACATCCTTGCCATGGATGAGGTTGCGCGTTCGAGTCGCGTATTCCGCTCCAAAAAATCGTTGTATCTTCGTGATGTAACGATTTTTTTTGCTAAACCCCCCCTCGGCTATGCCGTATACCCCAATAGTACTTCCTGCGGGGCGTCCCCCTTACCCCTAAAGGGATTCCCTATGGTTTCAGGGGGAATTGAAATAGTTTTGCCATGGATAAGGTGGTCCCGGTTTTGCCGGGATAATCCACTCTACATAAAATCTTTGCGTCTTCGGATGTAATGATTTTTTTCTCGCAATAGATCGTGTGATGTGTATTATCTGGGAACTATGAAACTCCTCACCACCATTGATCAAGCACAAATACTACTAGATAGTCAGTCTGACTTTATCATTTACAAACATTCAAGCACCTGCAATATTAGTGATAAGGCATGCCGTAATGTAGGACAAATCATCCATGAACTAAGCTTGGAAGAGATCTATTTACTCGATGTACTTACGACGTGAGATTTGAAGTATGAAGTAGCTGACTTAGTCTGAGTTCGTCATGAGTCACCTCAGGTATTGATCTTCCGTGGAGGAAAGCTTATTGCGCATGCATCACATCTTACAATTACAACAGGATGGTTTCGTCAGCATCTCTTGGGGTGGAACGATACGAGAGCTATGATATCATAAAGTAGTGATTATATTCCCCCGTCAAAGTCAAACAATCTTATCTCATAGATGCTGAGATATTTGCATATTATCCAGTCGGATAGTATACTTATATTATTTAGCAGTATTAGATTATTATGAATCGTTCACCTCGACTTGCGCAGCTTGTACCACGCCATCCGTATCACAGTCACCAGACTCAATCAGATATCGCTATTATCTGATGATGAATTGCAGGCGTGATGACAGCATATCATATTCTCAAACATACTGCTCAATCAGTCTCAGTGTATGAGGCACGCCAGATTGCTCGTGGAGCAACTGGGCATAATGCCGGTCAAGTAGCGCCATATTTTGAGAAGGATCGAGATGATATTGTACAGGAGTATGGACTACAGATGGCAGCAGACGCACAGCAGGCAGTATTTACTGCTCGAGATGTACTGGTAGATATTATTGATTATACTGATTGTCCAGTGCCGTTTCACTCTCAGCTAGGCTATGCATGATGTAGTACTGACGAGCAAATCGAACACCATTTACGCAAAAAACTCCTCAGAGAACAGTGAAAAAGCTCTTTTGATGCGATATTTATTCTTGATACTCATCCTCAGTTGACGCAGTGGTCACAGGACTATCCGGGTATATTTGAGATGATGACGGCTGAGCAGATTGCAGATCATTTGGAGACAGATAGTAATCAATTCAAGGCTGTGCTTGTCTGTCGTAAAGCAGTGATCAACTCAGCAGCGTTGTGTGAATATCTCGTACAATGGATGCTGACTCATTATCATGATAGGCTGACGATCCGTGAGCATACTCCCATTAATCGTATCGATTTATACCATGATCAAGTCAGGATCAGCTCTTCTCAATGATGATCAGACGCTCAGCATATTATCTTATGCACCAATGGATTTGAGCATTTTGAAATTGTAAATCATGATGGTAATGCGATTGATAGTTTGTTTCATGATGCTATCTATGGCAATGTATGATACATGAGTGCATACTGTGATCGTAATACATCATATCGCCCGCTAGCAATCAGTTATTTTATGCCTACCAATGATCTCGCTAGCGAGACAGAATATGATGTTTATTTTTATTTTACTCGTAGGCCGTATCAGCTCGGAGATCAATCTTATACACTGGTATCTGTATGATGACCTGAACAATTGCTTGAGGAGCCACCATATGATCATACTGCAGATCATCCTGAGCGAGCTCATGATCAAAACATGAACTTCCTTAACACCTACTATAAGCATACGATCCAAGATCATAGTGAGGTATTTCGTCGACATGGTTTGATGGGCTATACCAAGACATGATTGAGGATGGTCTGACCTCATCCATATAATCCACGTCTATGGTTGAACTTGTGATGTAATGGTGTAGGCATCCTCACTTCGATATACTGATGATATAAGATTGGTCGTATGATGTGATGAGAGCAATTTGATCCAAGTGTGTTTGATGTGAGTCATAGTATCCCAAAGATATAAATATATTGTAGTAACTTGTGTATAATGAAGCTCCTCACATCACTGATACAATTTGAACAATTACTAGCCTCTGGGTCTCCCTTCTCAGGGACTCACTGTTGCTCGGATTTTATCATTTATAAGCACTCCAGCACCTGTAGTATTTCTGACAAAGCATGTCGTAATGTTTGACAAATCATCGAAGAGCTCAATCTGGAAGAGATCTATCTGCTTGATGTACATCGCACTGGTGATTTGAAGTATGAGGTAGCTGACTTGATCTGAGTTCGTCATGAGTCACCTCAGGTTCTGATCTTCCGTGGTGGGAAACTAGTTGCTTATGCATCACATCTCACGATTACGACAGGATGGTTTCGTCAGTATCTCCTCGGGTGGAATGATACGAGAAAATCGTAGTACTGATTAGTTGATTATTTATATCATTTAAGTATCCTCAGTGGGTGCTTTTTTATCATATATATATATATATCAATTCCATGAAAACAACAATGATGGTATGAATCATGCTTATGATGGTAGTGCTGGTTTGATGTACTCACCAGTCGGACAAACATCTGACGGATAGTCAATTTGAGCATCAACATGCAATGGATATGGCCACCAAAGACGCTCAAGAGCAATCATGATCGAAGATTGGTACAGTAGAGCTACTTGCTCCAGCTAATCCACAACAGATAACTACTGGTTTGGTGGAATATACGACATGAGTACAATGATATCTTGCACAGCCAGCTAACGCTCCAGATGCTCCAGGAGTAGTGATCATCCATGAACGACGGTGACTCAATGATAATATCAAGCAGATGGCAGAGGTACTTGCGATGAATGGCTATAAAGTACTTGCAGTAGATCTGTATAATGGACAAGTAGCGGTCGATATGGATCAAGCTAAGACATTGTCTTCGTCACTGGATCAAGAAGCATCTACTCGTAATTTATTGGCAGCGGAGCAGTATCTGAGGTCACTCAATAGTACCAAGGTGGCGTCACTGTGATGGTGTCTTTGAGGTAAACAATCATTAGAATTAAGTGCGGCATCTGACTCATTGGATGCGACAGTAGTCTATTATGGTAGACTTCCTACGTCGACTGGTCAAATCGCTACGATCAATCGTCCATTACTTGGTATCTTTGCAGAGCTTGATAATGGTATCCCACCAGCATCTGTTAATGCATTTGAACAAGCACTTGCTAATCAATGATGAACATGATATGATATTACGATCTACTCTGGTGCAAATCATGCATTTGCCAATCCTACAGGTCAGGCATTCAAAAAAGAAGCGACACTTGATGCATGGAGCAAGACTCTACAGTTCTTGAAGACTAATTTAGGTTCGTAAATTACATTCTCAGTAGATTGTTAGTTGATTATCAAAAACATTTCACTACTTTGTGGTGAAGTGTTTTTTTATTAAATATGGGGTAATATGATGAAAGCACAACGAATTATCTATGATCAGCTCAATGCCTGTTACTGCTACGATGATGTCGATCAGTATGTGTTTTTGCATAGTAGTAAAGCACCATACTGACCATACTGACCACTCACACTCAATCCGCACTCTCAGCAGATCGAGTATGATGCGAGTAAGCACTTGATCCAAGAGCTTACACAGTCGGGTAAATCAGCACACTGGCAGCCAGTCTCATCCTATCATCAGTGACTCGTGGGATATTGTCAGTCTCATGGGGTAGATATAGTGGTGGTCATGACTCCTAGTGAACCGACACTGCTTAATCATATCATCTCACTACAAGACAAGCTTAGCGCTGATCAGATTACTCTTGAGCTCAGACCCAATACCCAATTTCTTCTTGATCATCAAGCATTTCTGACTCAGTGGGAGAAGCCACCAGTGATGGAAGTGTTTTATCGTTGGATGAGACGCAAATATGATGTATTGATGGATGGCGACAAGCCACTATGAGGTACACGAAACTACGATGCAGATAATAGATCTTTTGATAAACATTTTAGTGTGAAGTGAGATGAGATTGTGTATCCTACGAGTCATAGTCAGGCTCTTACTGTACTTGATCAGTTTGTTTCAGTCAAGCTTGATCGTTTTGGAGAGCTGGAAGATGCGATGTATCAGCACAATGATACAGTCTATCACTCGCTCCTGAGCACCAGTATCAACTTTGGTCTATTGACTCCTCGAGAAGTGATCCAAGCAGTCGCTCAGTCAGACACCGCAATCAATAATAAAGAATGATTTATCCGTCAGATTCTGTGATGGAGAGAATATATGTATCATCGATTTTGGTATTACAAAGATACGATCTATCAGCAAAATTCCCTCAATCATACCCGTGCATTACCCCAGTGGTTCTGGTGGCCAGAGACCAGTCCTCTGCAGATGAACTGTGTCAATCATGTTCTCAAGATGGTCAAGAATACAGCATATAGTCACCACATCACCAGACTTATGATCATTGGTAATTTTACCCTACTGATGTGATATAATCCTCATGATGTCAATAAATGGTTTTGGGAGATGTACGCTGATGCATTTGAGTGGGTGGTGACACCCAATGTATTGGGGATGTCGCAGTTTGCAGATGGAGGAAACCTCGCCACCAAACCATATATCTCATCGGCAAATTATATCCACAAGATGTCAGACTATTGTGACTCATGCTACTATGACCCCAAAGTCAAAGAGTGACCTACAGCTTGTCCGATGAATTATCTGTATTGGAATTTTATTGATCAGCATCGTGACTTGTTTAAACGCCAACCATATATTGTGAGTAATCTTGCTAAGATGGATATCGAGAAGATTAGACAGCAAGCTCAGGAATTTGTTGATACTATTTCATAGCGTCTTTCTTAATTATCCTAAGTTGCTCTTTTATTGCGGATTCTTCTTGAAATGTGAGATTGTCATGATTGGTAGTTACACTAGATCATTAATGGCAACTTAGAATGTTCTT
>JAYSSF010000047.1:0-6239 GCA_043720715.1 bacterium | reverse complement strand
TTGCTTGAACTGCTGTTCCAGTTGCTCCATGGTTGACGGTTTGTGATGTTGTTCCTGACAATGTTCCTCCTGTTGATGTAAGGTAGGTGTAAGTATATTGATTAACAGCTGGAACAATTAAAACAGGTATCGAACTTGTATTATTTCATGAGTTAGAGTCACCAAATACGCTCGAAGTTGACTCAATTGTAGCCATATTGGTAATAATAGTACCACTAGATCAAATCACTCTACCAGTAAATGAGATAGAACCTGTCACTCAAGCATTGATAGTACCTATTGTAAAAGTCGTGCCAGTAGCAAGACTCAGTCAACCTCATGGATAGTCCGTAATTTTAACTCCAGTTACCTGATTTGAACCACTATTTCCATAGACAAGAGTATATGTCACAATCGAGCCACTTGCTGCAGTTGCACTGGACACAGTCTTCGTCACAAACATATCAACCGTAGTTTGTGTGCGCATATAAACATCACAAATATTCGAGTTAGCCTTGTTGATTACAGTTGATCAGTATATTACTCACGAAGAAGTTACCAAAGATGTATAAAACGTTGTTCAGTTTTTCTTATACAGTATTGTAGATCATGATCTTTCAACTCTAAATGTATCACCTAAGACATACGTTCATGCTGTTCATAGATTTGTTCATAATTCAATCGCTTGAAAAGTAAAACCAGCCTCGTCTATTTCAATTCAATAATTTAAAGCACTTAATCTATTTCCTCATGGATCTGAAGCATATATAGCCAATCAAATCGCTGCTACGATTCATGTATTTGCAATAGTTCGTTCAACATACCCATCTTGACCAGTAGCAATCCTAGCAATAGAATTTCACCATCCATTCCACCCATTACCTCAACCATTCTTAAATATACATTGTCATGTCAATGCTGTATTTGAAAGTCACGTCCATGAAATAAATGAAGGTCATTCAGCCACAGTAAATGTCCTACAATTCCCACCCGAAATACATAGTGTCTGTGAACCAAATCATAAAGAGCTCGTGGGCACTATCGACCACGTACCACCCGTTACAGTACCAGTACCAATAATAGTACTCGAACCAGACAATGTTAATGTTATTGTTGCTCCATTAATAGTACCTGTACCTGATATAGTAGGGCGCAATGAAGTCGTCGTACTACCACTAATTGGACTAATAATTGTAGCACTACCAGAACTTGGTGTGATTATAAAAGTCGACGCTCCACAGATATAAAATGTAATCATACCATCTACCACAGTAGTAGTATTAGATTCATCTGACGAGACTCATGCTTCACATGTTGCTTCTGGGTTGGTCGTAATTCATTGTGTACCTGGTTTGATATCTCATTCATGCTGCACAGTGATAATGATGGACGTACCATCGAGATCATCAGTAGCAATTTGTATCTTGACCAACTCTGCAAACTCAAGATGAGAGTCAGGATCTCCCAATTCCAATACAGTAGAACCATCAATAGCTATCATCTCCGTAGCAACAAAATCGTCCATCGTCTCAAACGTACTATTGTTATCAATATCTTCAATTGTAATCTCCTGCTCAGGGATAGTTACCGACACGTCTCATTGCGTAATCACGAGCTCTTCAGCTACTTCAATAATAGATTCTTCAGCCACAGGAGTCTGTGCTACGATATCTTCAGTAGGAGAATCTATCAAAGATTCTTCCTCTATGAGAATTTCTTCGGCAATCTTCTCAATCACAGGGGAGATCTCCTCACCAGTATTCATAACTCATGTCTCCACTACAGACGAAACAATGCCTCATGTATCAACATCACCACTATCAGCACGGGCATTTGTCACTATCAGCCCAGCAAACTGGGTTGTAATCAACATATATGCCATCAATATTCTGATAGATTGAAACATACGAGAAATGAGAGGAGATACCAACATGACAATAGATAGTACTTGATAAAAAGATATTATTTCAATATAAAAATCTGTGTAATCTTTACAACAAGAAAAAAAAATGACAATCATATCATCCATAAATCAATATAGCATAATAAGACGGCAATCATGAGAAAAGAATCTAAGAATATGATATATCAGAAAATTAGAAGTGTTTTTTTGGTTACAGTAAATCAAAATAAGTCAAGCGAAAATATCATATTGAACAGAGCAAATACTCAGATTGCTTTCATAACTATTTTTGCTATAGTTGGATCATGTCTCAAATCGCTGATGATCTCAAGCAACAAATCGATATTATGGACGTCATCTGACGCTATGTCGACCTCAAGAGAGCATGATCCAACTACACGGGATTGTGCCCATTTCATCGTGAAAAAAGCCCCTCATTTATGGTATCTCGTGACAGGCAGACGTACAAATGTTTCTGATGCTGACTTGGTGGAGATGTGATCAGCTTCGTGATGGAGTACGAGAAGATGGATTTTTGGGATGCGATCAAGGAGCTAGCAACTCGCTATCATTTTGATCTCACACCATACAAAAGCGAAAAATCATCCATCGACTCCTATATCGATACCAAAGATCAACGCGAGAAGCTCAAACTCATCAATAAGCTCACCGCCAAACGATTCCACGAGCAACTCGCCAAACACTCAGATGCGTCAGACTATATCCATGATCGTAGACACCTGGACGATGATGTGATCGCTCGTCGACAAATCGGTTATGCTCCAAGCAATGGGCAGTTACTCAATCAATACCTACAATCCAAGTGATTTACCATCGAAGATCTGACACAGGCATGACTTGTCAGACAATCACAGTCCAACGCCGACACCTATAGCTTCTTCCGTCACAGGATGATGTTCCCGATCAGCGACCATGTAGGCAATATCGTATGATTTGGAGGGAGGATCATCAATCCTGAAGATACTGCAAAATCCAAAGATTTTGCTGCCGATAAATTGACTCCCACCGAATGAAAAACTCAAAACTCAAGCCAATTTAGCGGTAACCCGAAGTATTTGAATACAGGAGATACCGAATTATATCGCAAATCCAATATTCTCTACGGACTTCATCAAGCCAAATCTCACATCAAAACGCATGATCAGGTCATCGTCGTGGAGTGATATATGGATGTCATCGCACTGGATAGACTATGAATGCCAGTGGGCGTAGCGCCATGCGGGACCTCTCTCACTCTCGACCACATCAAGCTTCTCACCAGATATACGCAAGATATCGTCCTCATGTTTGACAATGACAATGCATGACAGACAGCCGGCATCAGAAGTGTCAAACTCCTCCTCGAACAGTGAATCTATCCCAAGCTCTTGCGCCTCTCATCTCCCTACAAAGACATTGACGATCTCGCAAACTCTGACCTGGGTGATGATGAGAAACAGAGTATCCTGACTTCAACGGTAGATTGGTTTGACGCTCTTGTGGCACAATTACAGATCGCGTATCCACTTGACCACCCTGTCGCGATAAAGCAGCTCATCAATGAGATGTTTGCCGTACTGACAAGTATTGGTGATTTTAGCGTCTTTATGTGATACCTCAACAAACTTGCCAAGCTCGTCGGCATGGATGAGAACGGCCTCCTCAATCAATATAAACAGCGACATCGTACGACTAAAGCCAAGGCTCGGAGCAACAGCGAATCCCCGAGAGGGGGCAACTCGCAACTCGCTAACTCGCAACCTTCATATGAAGAAGATGTCGATCTACTCTTGGTCAGTATTGCCCAACTACCTATCTATAATTTACACCCCCCTTGAGAAAGCACTCTAATGAGTATAAAGGGGGATCAAGGGGGGATTTTTGTGCAACTACATAAGCTCGCTCTTGACCTCCAAACACTCAAATGAAACCCAGAGTATACTCCATCACAGCTCGAAGAGTGAGTATTGCGACGATCTCGCACCATCGATCAGATGACAAGTGACAAACAACTCACCGAACTCCAACAGTTTATCTCCAGATACATCCAAGCCAACACGCAACTCATCATCAAATCAAGCTCCCTCACACTGGATGAAAAACAAGTCTACCTTACTCGTATTAAGAGAATCAAATAATTCACTACAAAAAACAGTGGAAAAACAGTGGAAATCAATCGCAAAAAACATACACTCGATGTAAGTAATTTTTTAGTATTCGTAATTGTTCATGGAACTCATCAATCAAATCGAACATCACCTCGATGATCATCAAGTCATCAGCTATGATAGCACCAATGAAAACAACATCACCATCAGGGCAAATATCTCAGTAGTGACTGATAAGTTTGTTGATTATCAAAAGGATTTGATCACAGAGTTTATCGCTGATCTAAGTAACGAAGCATCCAAAGATGGTGTATCATTCCGCAAATTTAAAAGCTATGTCGAGTTCGCTCTCCAAGAACTTAACTCCAAGCTCGCCGTCTTCGCAGAAAAAGTTACTGATACTCCATCATTTGACATCAGAGGTATCGTCGAAGTATTCCACGAAAACGAATATCTCGCCAGCCTCATCGGTAATGTAAGTTTTATGATTCTCCGCCAAGGTAAAATCTACTATTCGCTGTTCAACGAAACATCCAAGAGAGTGAAGATTAGCTTATTTTCTGACTTTGTGGAAGGTGATCTTGCTGACGGTGATCAGATTATCATCGTAGGTAGCGACATCGGTGATATTGTTGACGACAACGATCTTGCAGATCTTAGTGATATTGTCGGTAGCACTGATGATACCTTCCTCGATCTCCTCATCCAAACCATCGAGCAGAGAGCAGGAGCAGGTACTACCGCATTTGAGTCACACACGATGATCAAGTCAGATCATAGATCATATTCCCCTACGACGCAGTCTGCACAGAAGATCAAAAGCAAACTCAGCAACTGGTTTGTTCTCAACCAATATCAGGTTGGTATGGTCATCTTCGGATGTGTTATCGCTGGACTTGTCTATTCTATCATCAGCAACTACCGCGCACAATACGCCGACAACGTCGTTACCACCGACTCAGGCAAAGAAGTAGATATTACTCTCGACTCAATCAAAAAGGATATCGCTCTCTTCCAAAGGCTCGAAGCATCATCTCCGACCAAAATCACAAGTTACAACGACATCAAGAATAAAATCGGACTACTCGAGAAGACTGGTCAATCACCACTCGATATCCAAGCCCTAAAGAAAGTCCTCCAAGAAGAATATTTCAAATGATTTAGAATCAATACGGTAAATAATTTTGACACCAAAGTACTCGACTTCACCGACACTGACAAGACTAGCTTGTGAGATATCCTCGGTATCTATATCGGCAAGGAATGATTCCACGTATGAGGCAGCAAAGCATCCCTCGTATGAGCAGTCAACAACCAACTCAAGGGTACACTCGTAAGATATGGTACAGATACATTGGCTGACCCATTGCAAGGTTGTGCTTCATCTCTGGGGAGAGTGGGTCTGTACTGTTATGATAGCAAGGGACAGATCTATCTCGTCACTAAATCATGACTCGAATCAGTCAAGAACTCAGCTACTGCTAGCAACTTCCCAGCTCCGATTACTGCTATAGGAACTTTTGCAAGCTCTAACTTCTATGTACTTACTCAAAACCCAGAGCTCAACAGCGCTGGTACATATATCCTCAGATATCAAGCAATTGCCAACAATCCTACCAATCTCAAAGAACCACAAGCATACAATCTATCATCCAGTGGTAGTATGAAGCTCGACTCAATGGCAATCGATGGTACATTCATCATGTGGAACAGTTCCAGTAGACAGCTTGTGCAGTTCTGGAGAGATGGTACTACTCCCAAAGATAGAGTCATCCCTATCAAGTGATGAGACAATATCGATGGCGCATACTCCACATCAGGTATGTCAGTCATCTCCTATGATACAAGCAAATACGTCTACCTATGGGATGCTCCTCAGTGATCACTGACAGTCTTCGTCTCCAACCCAAGCAAAACCAATGAAACCAACAAGAGTAGCTTTACTCTCGATTATGTGATGAGACTTAAATTTGACAGTACCCTTGGCGTAAAATGAGTCATCATCTCTGATGCAGTCAAGCCAGAGCTTTGGGCAGTCACAGACAAGTGAGTGTTCCTGTACAATCTCACACAAGATATTGAGCAGTATGCAGACAAACCTAAGACTCAGTAATCTAAGTAATCAAAAAAACAGCAGACTAGATCTGCTGTTTTTCGGCTAAATAGAAAATTTAGTGTGGCTAAATAACCTAGAAAACAGCATAATAGAGCTGTTATTTAGAACTAATTTAGCACAATGACTAAATGTT
>JAYSSF010000046.1:0-2814 GCA_043720715.1 bacterium | reverse complement strand
GGACAGCGTTTTCTCGAGGAAACACATGACAGCAAACCTTTCACGATATGATAATTACGATGATTTTTGAGAATATTGTGAGGTTTTGCAATGTTTCCTTAAGCTTTTTGAAATATTAAAGAACATTATCGTACGAATTTGTATATAGTGACCATCACTCTTTTTGCAAGTTTAATATAAGTGGCTTACTTGAAAAAATATATCACATACCTATAATTATCGCATGCCAATGTATCGTTCCCCGTCTAATAGATTATCCGAATATGATTATTCACAAGTAGGTATGTATTTTGTAACAATCTGTGTTGATCGTTTAGTATTTGGGATGGATTGTGACAAATTTGGTAAAGTAGTGGAAGATGATGTGATACTAAACGATCTTGGATTATTTGTAGAGCAACAAATCAAGGAAACGGAAGCGGTAAGGTCTTATGTAGAAATCATCACTTATATCGTGATGTACGATCATATCCATATGGTGTTACAGATTCATGAGCATGATTTGAATCGTAAGGACGCCATGCTGGCATCCACTAATAATATCAATCAATATGAAAAATGATGAAAATGGACACAAACATTATGAAAGTAGACATGAGCGTCGTGTCCCTACAGACATTAAATCCACCAATCAATTTGGTCTACAATCACATAACCTTGCATCAATTATCCGTTGATTCAAATCAATAGTTATCTCATATACAAAGAAGTACAATATCCTATTCAAAACGACAATCAAATTACTATGAACACATCATAAGAAATAGCAACGATTTAGAAAAGATTACACACTATATCGAAACGAATCCAATCAGGCGAACCAAAAAACAATCAAATACATTATTGTAGAGTAGATGTCATGCTGACGTCCACTTGATCCAAATTATTTATTATTGGACACGAGCGTCGTGTCCCTACAAACCAACCCTATGACCCAAAATACATTCAACCTCCAATCATCATATGCTCCTGCAGGAGACCAAGGAGAAGCCATCAAACAGATCGTTGATGGGTTCAATAGTGGACAGAAAGCAATCACATTGCTTGGTGCTACAGGTACTGGTAAGACATTCACGATGGCCAATGTCATCAAGCAACTTGGTAAACCTACGCTTGTCCTCTCACACAATAAAACCCTCGCAGCACAGCTTGCCACGGAGTTTAAAGGATTTTTCCCTAGCAATGCGGTACACTATTTTGTCAGCTATTTTGATTATTATCAGCCAGAGAGTTACTTAGCAGACAAGGACGTCTATATCGAGAAGGAAGCTACGATCAATAGTGAAATAGAGATGTATCGTCTCAGTACCATGGCTAGTCTACTTACCCGTCAGGATACAATTGTGGTGAGTTCGGTATCGGCACTCTACGGTCTAGGAACCAAAGAAACATGGGAAAATTCATGTCTGACTCTCGTCGCTGGTCAACGCTATCCGTTTAAGGATCTCAAGTGAAAACTGATTGCAATGCAGTATAAACCAGTTACTCAGTCGATCGAGCCAGGGATGTTTGATGTGAGAGGTGAGATGGTAGATATTTTCTCCAGTACGGAGAAGAT
Organism: bacterium; assembly: GCA_043720715.1. Taxonomy (GTDB): domain Bacteria; phylum Patescibacteriota; class Gracilibacteria; order Absconditabacterales; family Absconditicoccaceae; genus JAYSSF01. The sequence goes on along the minus strand of JAYSSF010000046.1, from coordinate 1,256 downwards.
CGTGTATCGTTGTCATTTTAACGAAGACTCTCTCGAGTTTATCGAGCGTAAAGATGCTGATACATTTGCCGATATGGGGACGTTAGACAAGGTAGTAGTGCGGCCTAAGAGTCAGTATATGCAAGATATGTCTGATATTGATAATATCCTTGTGAGGATCGAAGCAGAGATGGAAGACCGTGTAGTAGAATTTGAACGCAGAGGAGATCTACTCGAAGCCCAAAGACTCAAAAAAAGAGTCCTATATGATATTCGTATGATCAAAGAAACAGGCTTCGTCAATGGTATTGAAAACTATAGTATCTACTTTGATGGACGTCAGCCAGGTGAAGCACCAAATACGATATTTGATTATTTTCCTGATGATATGCTAGTGATCGTGGATGAGTCACATTTGTGAATCTGACAGCTCGCTGCCATGCCCAGCGCTGACTATAGTCGTAAAGTATCTCTTGTAGATCATGGATTCAGACTTCCGTCGGCATTTGATCATAGACCATTAGGATTTGAGGAGTTACAGCTAAAGCTAAAGTGGACAGCTAAAGATGATCTGAAAAATCCTTTAGCTCTTAGTTCTTCTCTTTTACCGAAGAAATGATGTAAAACTCTCTTCGTCTCTGCTACTCCAGCCAAGTACGAATTAGAGCACAGCGAACAGGTAGTACAACAAGTCATCAGACCGACAGGACTGCTCGACCCGATCACCATGATCTATCCCAAATCGTGAGACTACAATATCCTCTTAAGTCAGAGCCAGAAAGTCCTCAACAAAAAACCACACTTAATGGAGTTTCTCGATTGATACATCACAGACATGAAGCATCTCAAGGAAGTATTTGAATGAGGTGAAGTTAAGGAAATGCCAAATAACCCATCATAGTTAATCTCTCCTGTAAATTTTACTATTCCATTGGAGATTCAACTATGTTAAGGAAACGCTGAATAACTATCAAAGTGGATCTTGAGTTCAAAGTCTACAATTCCATACGAAAGTTATCATGCCCTTAGGTACAACTTTGTGGTTTAAGAAAGCGTTTACACAAGGTATTCGCTACGCATCATCCTCGAGCACCTTGGTGCTCGTAAGAGTGAACACATGACAGCAAACCCCTCGGTCCTCGTATGGGGATTTCACGATACACTAACTACAATGATTTTTGAGGCTAAATAGAAAATTTAGTGTGGCTAAATAACCTAGAAAACAGCATAATAGAGCTGTTATTTAGAACTAATTTAGCACAATGACTAAATGTTAT
>JAYSSF010000045.1:0-18784 GCA_043720715.1 bacterium | reverse complement strand
TATGAAATACTATATCTAGTATACATAACTTACTACTAAAATATAGAAGAAAATACCTAAATCCTTACGGATTTAGGTATTTTTGGGACAGGCTCATTCAGCTGGTTTTTTTGTTATTCATCTTTACTCATTACTATTGAGATAGTGAGAGCGATCCTCAGATACTGCTTCAATGCGAATATCCTCATCAAGTGTTCCTCATACGATAGCATCGTCATGAGACATGCTATCTTGGATTTCACCTTTGCTATCATTGATATAGACGTACATTGGGACGATCATAGGGACTCTGTCGAGAGCTCTCTTGCAGTATGATTCGAGCTCTGATCTGATATCTTTGAGGATGTACTTGATATCAGTATTACGCTTAAGTCACTCGAGATACATCTTTTCTGCACATTTGACGATATCAGTATGGATTTGACGTACTTCTGAGCTGTAGACGAATCATCTCGACTCGATCTGGATATTACCTACGAGATTTTTGGTTGTACTATCAATCTTGAAGATAAGATTCACCAGTCAGCTTTCAGCCATAATCTTACGAGCTTTGATTACAAATTCACCTGACAGATGTCACATACCCTTACCGTCGATCATGATAGTATCGAGTTTGATCTTCTGATCTGCGATAGACACTCAATCGTTAAACACTTCAACGATATCACCATTATCAACCATCATTACATGTTCAGCAGGGATACCAGTCTCGATACCAAGTTTTTTGTTGGCCATACGTAATCTTGGTTCACCGTGGATCGGCATCAAGTATTGTGGTTTAAACAATGAGATCATAATCTTGAGATCTTCTGCATACCCATGTCCTGATGCATGGATATCCATATCATTGTTTGTTACCACATTGATACCTTTACGGATAAAATCGTTCATCATATCGTAGAATGATTTTTCATTACCAGGAATCGGGCTAGCTGACGTAACGATCTTGTCTCCTGGTTTGAGGACGAGGTCTCTATGGTCGCCAGTACTCATACGTTTGAGAGCACTAAACTCTTCTCACTGACTACCGGTACACAGTACCATCACTCTATCATCGGGAAATGAATCAATCTCTGGTCACATCTTACGAAGCATACCCTTAGGTACATTGATATATCATAGTTCTCTTGCAACATCTGTATAGTTGACCATACTTCTACCAGCGAGGAATACGGTTTTATTGTATTTAACCGCTGCATGAATGAGTTGGATCACACGTCCTACATTGGATGCAAAAGTAGCGACGATCAGACGAGAGTTAGTCTCTTTGACGAGTGCATCGATCGTATCTCCAATTGCTTTCTCTGAGATAGTACGACCAGGCTTGATAGCGTTGGTAGACTCACACATGAGTAGTTTGACACCTTCTTGTCAGATACGAGCAATCTTGGCAAGATCAGCAGGTTTGTCGATTGCAGGAGTAAAGTCAATTTTGAAGTCTCCTGTCGTTACGATCAATCATTTTGGTGTATGGATCGACATACCCATGGATTCAGGGATATTGTGGTTTACATGGAAGAACTCCACCGTATAACATCCAAACTTGAGTACATCAGTATCTGGATTGACGAGTTTATATTTGAAATTAGTCAGAAGTTTCTCTTCTTCAAGAGTCTTTTTGATCAGACCAATTGTTAGTGGTGAAGAGTAGACTACAGGCCAGTCAAGGTCTGCTAAGATGTGTTTAAGTGCTCCAATATGATCCAAGTGACCATGAGTGATAAGCAGTGCTTTGATCTTCTTCTTATTCTTACGCAAGTATGCAGTATCAGGGATAAGGTAATCAACCCCATATAATTCTCCACCAGCAAACACCAATCCAGCATCAATGATGAGGATATCATCGCCATATTCGAGGAATGTCATATTGGCTCCTACTTCTTCGAGACCACCAAGTGGTACTACTCTCAGTGGTGTGTCTTGCTTGGAGAATTCGAGATTAGCTACAGGTTGGTTAGAAGCTTGTTTGTGTGAGAGAAAGGATGATAACTTAGGCATGGCAGGTTGATTGGCTGTGCCAGTGCGAGTAGGTCTTTCAAATCATCTATCGCCTGACGATCTATCATTGGATCCCTGTCTTGGTCCAGTACCAGAGAATGATCCAGCTGGGCGAGCTTGACGAGGTGGAAATGGTTTGCGTGGACTTTTGTCTCTGAGTGTTGCAGCATCAATGGTGATGTTGCTGTGAATCTGTGATTCGCTTGTTTGTGCTGCGATATCCCCATCATTGAGGATGACGTCATCGAGCGTGACTGTTGTGTTGTTTGTCATGTGTTTTGTTTTGTGTAAACAAATAAAAAGAAATTTTCGTTGTCTTGTAGGCGAATTCCGTGAATGAACTATGAAACTAAGTCAGATTCATTATAATGACCAAATTGATCAGAAATTTACTACTATATTAAGAACCAATGAAAGCGTTACTAACTACGTTATCAGCAAAATCTAGTGACTTTGCAGTGTGAGAAAAAGATATTCTGACTTTGGTGGACGAATGTCGTGCCAACCAAGTGCCTTGTATTACGTCGGCGACCCGTGAGGTACTGATTGACTATATTAACCAGCACAAACCTCGCACCTATCTTGAGATTGGATCTGCACGATGAGTGAGTTTGTTTACTGCACATCAGCAAATTGTTCAGCGATGAGGTACGGTTACGGGTATTGAGCGATCACTGCCAAATGTAGAGCGTGTCCAACAGATGATCTGAGACCATCAATTGACCGATATCGCCATCCATCATATTAATGCAAATCACCCATGATGGGAACAGGCTATCATTACGAAGCCGATTGATTTTGCACTAATTGATGCACGTAAGTCGAAATATCATATCTATCTGCAGACTATCTTGCCATATATGGCTCAAAATTCAATAATAATCTGTGATGATGTGATCGAGTTCGAACACAAGTTATCTTCACTATATGAATTTCTGCATCAAAATCAAATGAACTATGAAAAGTTGGCATTGAGTGATGGAGATGGGGTGATAGTTATAAAGTTAAAAGGTTCATAAAGTTCATAAAGTTTTGAAATTGGCATAGCACTCTGCGAGTATAAAGGACTGCTTTATAAGTTGTCCGATTTCCCAAGCACTCGTCATTGCGAGAAGCGAGGAACGAAGCAACGCGGCAATCCAGTTCATTATATTGTTAATTGATTAACTTTATCTAATATTTTTTCTCGCCATTTTGGATAAATAGCTTTGATTCAATTTTTTCTATATAAATTATCTACTCATTTCATATCTTTAATCATAAGTGGACGATCACAATCACTATATCACCTTTCTTTCCAAGATTTAAAATATTCTTCCATAGTTCATATTCAATTTGCAATTCTTTTTCTGTCTAGTAACTCAATTTCTTTGTCAGTTAGATAAACCAGTTCTTTGTATGATGACGAAGATCCAATAATTCATTCAATTGGTTGTAAATACCACTGCGTCCTTGAAAGAAGATCCGTTCACTGTGTTCCATAAATCTGTGGTTGATGTAAATTTACTTTAATTCTATCTTGAAGATATGCTTTTTCTTTGAGTCAGAAATATTGTCATAAAGAATCTAAAATATGTTGTTGAAAGACTGGATTATGGTCTTGATGTTGTACGATGAGTCGTATCATTGTTTGCAACTCATTAGTTTGTTTATCATCATAAATATTAACTTCATATGTAGTTTTAAGCTCTAAATCAGATAATTTTGGCTCAATTTGTTGGAGAAGTTGATAAGTAATTTGATCAACATTAACAGTAATTCATCTTTGTTCTCGTAGCTTTCTCTCTTGCTGGTCGGCTACATACATATCACATAAAAGCTTGGCAAGTTCGTCACTATTAAAATTTGTGACTACTCATGATTGAGCAAGCGATTCTAAAGTAGAGATGAGATTTTCTTGTGACATAGATATTGTGTTAAATACTGGATTGCCGCGTCGTCGTGCCTCCTCCTCGCAATGACGAGTGCTCGGGTAGATTGAAATTGGCGTAGAGGCGGATCGTTAATCCGCCCTTTATAGAATATTCCAATTGGACGCACCATATTCGCGTCCCTACATCAATTTCATATTAGCAAATAAGGAATACTATGCTTTCCAATTTATGATTACGGATTCCTCGCTAACTGTACAACTTCGTTACTTGGCTGAGTAGGGACGGAGCCGTCATTGGGTAGCAATTCTGCAACCACCACAATTCTACTATCAGCAGTACCAACAGGATAACACCCGACGAGAGTCAGGTATTGTTTATCATCATCATGGTATTTCGCATAGGTCTTGGAGACATGTTTGGGTTTTACAATTTCCTTTTTGATGATTTTATACTGATACATTTGATTGTTCCAGATGATCTTGATGATCTGACCTTCTTCGAGTTTGGGAATATTGCGGAAGATCTGACCAAATTCATTGTTATTCCACCAGTAGTCGCTGGTATGACCAAAGATGAGCATATTACCATCGCTAGGAGTACCGGTATTAGGATATCTGATGACCCCACGCTCAAGCTCAAGTTTAAAGTCACCTTTCTCTAGCTTCTCAGGAGTATAATATGCAAGATCGACGATCGGAGTATCAACTCACAAATCGTCAATGATTACTCTGTTGTCAGGTGGTAGAGTATTGAAGATGAGAGCGTTGCTGGCAAGTTGATTTTTGAGATGATCTTTGGTGTCGAGGTAAAAATGATTACTCGTAGTAGACTCTATAATCTCAGTATCAGCATCAATGATGCCTCCATCGGTAGCAGCCACCACCGTAGGAGCAAGTTCCCTCATACCGAGCAAATCTTCCATGATCGTCGCTTGGAACAGATGTAGATTGGTAAATACAATACCGGCGATCGCGCTTGCTCCCATGACAGCACCAAACATCATCACCTCTTTTCATCGGTGAGTTTTGGATTTTTTGTGTGTTTTATGAGCTTTGGCTGGAGCGACTGACACGGCAGGCGCAACATGAGATCCTCATGTCACAATGACTGGCTGTGGCGTCATATCAAATTCTAAATCATCAAGTGTTATCATCATCATGTCTTCAAAAGATACCTATCATGAGTATAGCGACAGATGATGATTTGGTCAACTTTGGATGATGATTTGATCTGACTTAGATTGACATCTCTTTTTTATTCTCCCTGATAAGGGAGGTGCCCGTAGGGCGGTGGGTTTACAAATTTGTTATCTTCATCTTCAAGTACGGCCAGAACATCTCAACGGGAGTGATACCGCTCTTAATCTCATACTCGATCGAGATGAGTGAGGAAAAAAGTGACTGAAGTCAGGCTAGTCTATGCTTAATAGAGTCATAATTTTTGGTGATTCTCCCAACGGTAAATGGTGGAAGTTTGGTCAGAGACATGAGTTGACCGCTATTAGTGATGCCGTGGTTCATCGCATCAACCGTCATGATCACACCTCTCAGTCACCAGTAGAGCAGTCACAGAAATCCATATGGATTATCATCTACCTGCTGGAGACGATCAATGAGTCTGAGTGTTTCTTCGCTGGATTTGTATAGTACTGAATCAATCACAGCAAAGCTATCTTGATCAATATGAGGGGTAATAATTTGAGTCAAGAGGGGGGGGTTGAGGAGTTGAGGAGAAAATGTGTCAGATGCTACATGGTATTGAACATAATCTTTAATCTTCTCTGTTTCATATCGGATACGATACAGATCTGGTGTTGCAATGAGATCGGCAACTTGCTGACACTGGGTAGGAGATAGTCGTTCACTAAGCTGTGAAGTCACGAGTTCTAGTCAAGATCACTGATCTGCGCTGCGATTGATAATTCATAGGTTACTGTTTGGTCAAGTACTATCAAAGAGCTTATATAGTTTTCCTCTCTTGTCAGGATTGGGTGAGACAAACATGATAATGGTATCAGGATTGATCATCTGATAATGATCACAAAACCACTGGATAAACTGATCCAATTCTTCTTTTTCCTTTGCTCATTTTTTATCATCACTGGATAGTGGTAGTCCATGGATGAAGATACATGATTTGGTAGCAAATAGTCCACCTCATCCATTAATCGTGTTGATGATTGCTTTGGTGTCGAGTGGATGGTCTGCATATACGAAGATCGACTCAGGATTGAACTTAGTACGAAATGCTGTCATCCGTTTGGTGATTTCTTGTTGAATGAGAAATGATTCTCCAGTAATAAGGTTGATAGGTTTGGCCATATATAGTAAATGACAAATTATAAATTATAGCAATAGTGTATGCATGAGAGGGCAGAAATCACATTTTTTATCTTTCTCGTCATTGCGAGGAAGCGACTTGCGAAGCTTGGAGTAACGCGGCAATCCATTATTCAAAGTCTCATTCACTTCGACCTTCCGCAATATCTCTTCGCTCAGGATTTATTGATTCAATGAGTTCTATTTTATCTTTTCTACTTCAGGCTTTTATTTGTTTCTCTCTTGCGATAGCGTCAATGATGAGATTATATTTTTCTCTGTATACTAACTTGGTACATCAATATTTCTGAGTAAATCATTTTGTTTCTTTTGATTTGTGTTGGAGCATTCTTTCATAAAGATTTGAAGTCACTCAAACATATAGTGTCCCGTGCTTCTTATTACAAAGAATATAAGTATATCAACATCTTTCCATCATTTTATTAAAGATAATAGAGTGGATTGCCGCGTCGCTTCATTATATTTCGCTTCTCGCAATGACGAGTGCTCTGGAGATGTTTTTGCGTTTTATAATTTATTCCTCTAGAAACCTGATTGTAATTCTACCATTTTATAATACTTTCACTTCATTGCAAGGAGTTCTTGATGAGTTCATGATTCTATTACTTGTCATCAGTCAATATATAGGATCTGATCTGAGTGTTTGACTGTCTGGAGTCTATGTGCGATGACAATGACTGTCTTACCCTTAAATAGCTCATTGAGCGCTTGAGTGACTAATTCTTCATTCTCACTATCTAAAGCACTTGTAGGCTCATCTAGTAAGATGATGTCTGGATCCTTGAGCATAATCTTCGCAATCGCAAGTCTTTGTCTTTGTCATCATGATAATCTAATACCTTTCTCTCCTATCTCAGTCTGTAGTCAGTCTTTGAACTCATAGATAAACTCACAACGAGCAAGTTTGATGATTTTGTCGATTTTCTTTTCCAAGTTATTATCTCTACTTAAATCCCCCTTTAATTCCCCCTTTCCAAGGGGGACGTCAACTCCATAAGTAAGGTTTTCCCATACTGTTCCATCAAACACTGATGGCTCTTGGGTAAGGTATCAGATGTGAGGGTAGTAGGATTGAAGAGAGATGTGACTATAAACCTCCCCCAGCCCCTCCTTCTCAAGAGGGGAGATATTCTGTGGTGTAGGCAATGCTTGTCAGTCTACTAAAATCTGTCATGACTGTGGATGAAGATATCAGGCAATCAGTTTCACCAGAGTGGTCTTACCTCATCCACTCGGTCATACAAGAGCAATACGAGATCATCATGAAATATTCAAAGAAAAGTTATTAAATACTAGATTAGATGAATTATATTCATAGACTATATTATTAACAGAAATTTCTCATTTTTGGAAGGCGAATTCTAATCACTCATTGAATCCTATGATCTTGGGAGCTTTATCAAATATATCTCGTAATTTTGTAACTGTATTAATATCCTTTGATATATCTTTATACGCTGATATGCTTTTAATAAGAATCTCATCAACCACAAGCATAAATCATAGCATGGTAGTAAGCTCTCCAATCGTAATTTTTCACGAGAAATACATTTTTCACCCTACGATATAAATCGTAAACCTGAAAATATTAATTAACAGCCTTGGTATATTGTACATACGAGACTGAGGAGTTGCTTGATCAAGAGTGTATTTTGTAGCTTTATCTGTATATTGTCACACATTATCTATCTCATAGTTTACCTTATTATTTTGTATAATGTCTGATCTTGACATAATGAACCTAATTAGAGCGCGGCCCCCATCATTAATTGCATCACGCCTAGCATTTCTAAGCTTTTTTGCTGGTGCATCATAATAGATTGATACTGCAAACACACATCAAAATAGTACGATATATCAAATCCCAAATCGTACATTGATACGAGTAGAAAAATAGATACCAGAGATAAAATTTAGTATAAATGATGTGCCAGATCACGTTATATTTACTAAAATATTTGATCGTTTATCAAATCAAGAATTCATTATTGATATAATTTTACCAGTTCCTATGGAATCTAGATAATTTCCATCTGTTTGAGTATATTTTTTAAGATAGATATTTTGAATCCACCTAATTTGTTGATAAAATGTCTGAGGCCATCACCGCTCTTTTGATATTTCAAGCAATATATGAATAAACCCTAAAGTACATCAATATATTATCAATAAATCAAACGACTTAGATGAATTTCATGATTCGATACTTGCTCATAGAAGTCATATGAAAAACGCATTGATCGGTGACTGAATATTGACAAAGATATTTCGAATAATAGCCCTAACAGTTGACCATCACATCATTTGAGCTGGCTCCAAAAACCTCTTTATCGTCTGTCGAGTGGTCATGATATTGATATATGGAGTATAAGTATAAAAGCCTGGATTGCTTCGTCATTTCGTTCCACTTCATTTCTCGCAATGACGAATACTACGATTTATGATTTATATAATTCCGGATAATCATCCTCAGTCATAGGCTCGCTATCACCATCGATCACATCACCAGTGCGAGGTTGTTTCATGTAGTCGACGATGATATCACTGAGTTTATCTACTAGAAGTTCAAATTTATCGTATTGTGGGTTATCTACCACGACTTCTTGTGCAATCGCAAGATCTCTGGCGCGTTGGACGATTGACTCATGTTTGTAGTGATTGAGGCGCTCTACTCGCTTGGTAGGTTGGACAATATTAGGTAAGACATAATTGGTGCCATGTTCGATTCACACGACAATATCTCACTTATTCAACAACCAATCAATCAGACCATGCTGATGGTAACTAATCGTCTGGATACTTTCCCAATCAAAGTTAGTCTGTGAGAAATCGACAAATCAGACTTGATCCATGATAGTTAGGCCTTGGGGAGTAACTACTACACTATCAAGGTATAGCATCATAAAGTAGTAGTTAAACATGAGTAATATTGCTGTCAGTCCAATAATGGCTACTCGTCATGCAATATGATCATATGACATAATATTTGTCATCAAGCTATATAAAATCCATACAACTATCGCCATAATACCATATTTAATCATCAATCATGCAGCCTTACCATGATGTTGTGGTATGATAGTGACAGTATTGTCGGTATTGAGATAATGTTGGATGATGTGTTGTTTGAGCATTGAGCGAGAATGAGGTGAGAGGATTGAGTAAGATAAGATGCTATGATATTGCAAGTCTATCGATTATGTGATCAAAATCCAGTAAATCCAATAACAAAAAAATCAGCAGATAGATCCACTGAAATTATGAATTTGTCAAAAATTATGCAGCTTGTTTGCTTTGTACAGCAGCCATCTTTGCCATCTTTTCTTCATATTTCTGACGCATACCTTTAGATTCCTTGACGATTGCAACTCACTTGTTGAATACGGCATGACATGCTGGGCAGTTTTCCAACTTGATAGGGCCTTTGATCGCAGCAGCAAGCGTATATGATGTTCCACACATACATGTGACTTCTACATCAGTAAAATATTGTCCGTGAATACCTTTTTGCATAATATTGGTTTGAAAGTTATAAATATATAATTAGTTATACACTCACGCGTATTCGCTTTTGCTCCGAGTTACGGGTAAGCGAGTTACGAGTAAATATGATATTAATTGAGTTCTGGGAATCGAATATTGATTTCATATACTGCTTCTTCTTCGTTACCTGATGCATGGATCAAGTTATCAATTGGTCTACGTTCAGCATTTGCAAGATATGCACTATCATAGCTATAATCTCATCTAACAGTACCAGGAGCAGCCATTAGTGGTATTGTATGTCCAATGAGCTTTCTGATGAGTTCAATTGCATGAGGTCATTCAAAAACGCATACAAACACTAGATCACTCGATATCATATTAACAAGCCAGCTACGTACTGTCATTCAGATTTCATGATGATCATCAGTTCAGAAGCTTTCTACGACATTCATTCCAAATTTGAGATTATCTTCCACAGATCTTTTACCAAGAGATGCAATCCACTCTAATCTATCATCAGGGTAGTGACGACCAGCAGTATTGGCATCAGCATGAATCAGCTTACCAGCTATCATCTTGAGTCAGACACGCTCAAATCTACCAATAATCTCTCACATATGTCATCCACTTACCGCTTTAGGTTTGAGAATCACAAGGCTGCGTTCGATTACTGACATAGAAATATCACATAAGATCTAAAGAAGATTGATCCTGAGTATAGTGAATTCTGACTGATTTTCAATGTGTATTTTGACTATTTTTGTGTGAGCTGAGCGATGAGGGAGTTGAGGTGAGCTTTATCGTCACGATATACTGCATAAGGAGCTTGGATTAGTAGGGATTGGTTGTTGTGTACTACTTCCATCAGGACCAAGATATTGGCCCGACTCGGGTCATTGTAGAAGGTGAGTGAATCTACAGTTAGTCAGATTTGCTTGATTTGATCAGCTGTTAAGGTTTTACTCTCTGATGCTCGTTTGATTGTATTGGTGTTCGTTGTTACGATGATGCGTTGTGTGTCCATCATAATACCAGCAGGACCACTGATTCATAGGCGCATGAAACTTTGTGGGACTGCATTGAGTGATGTGAAAGAAATAGTTTGAGTTCACGAGTTTTTTGCTCAAATCCCTCCGGTCTGCGACCACCTCCCTTTGTCAAGGGAGGCCTGAGTATCAATTGTGGGTTTTATTTCTCAGGAGTTCGTCTTTGTTCAAGATTCTTCAGGTATCTTTTCAAGCTTGTCTGGTAGCACTTGTGTGTCTTGAGTAGTCTGGGTAATGGCTTGACGAGTGTCACCATGCCAGCGTCTGACAATGTCTGATCACTGAAATTGCCATGCCAACAAATACACAAATGCAAATGCACATGCCAATAACATCAACGCAGTATGGTTATGATGGTGATCTCTATGATTCATTGATTGATTATATAGTCAAGTGAGGATGATTTTCAATTGATTCATCGTCAGACTTATCTATGATGATAGTATGCAAACGATTGTAATTACGTATTTGATCATTATAAATCTGCTGACTCTCGTCATGTTTGGGCGAGACAAGCGACGTGCTACTCGTTCCTGATGGAGAATTAGCGAGCGTCAGCTGTATATTCTGATGTGATTTGGTTGACTGATCGGTGCATTACTTGGGATGAAGATCTTCCGTCATAAGACCATCAAACCATCATTTATAATGAGATTTGCTACGATTGCATTTGTATGGATTATGATTCTCTTGATTATATTATTTCAATAAATTTTGTTATGCAAACCATATTCGAAGCATTTAAATGATTATTCTTCTTGTGTTCACTGTTTGTGGCGCTGTTATACTCGATCGGTACGATCGTCTTTAATCCCGAATGATATCATCTGACTCTCCTCATCCTGATGCCTGGATATTTGCTCCTCGCTGGACTGATGATCGGCTATATTCTCGCTAATATCCAAGCTGCCAAATATGATAAATATCCCGAATATCTCCACAATATCTACAAGAGATGACTCGTGATCGGTATCGTATTGGGTGTATTATTTGCAGCTATTTATCTTGGTTTATATTATACATGAACTATCGTTATCGCATCGTAGTAGCATTGTTGACACTCACGGTCCTCGCAGGCTGTGGTAGCAAGACCACCATGCAACCACTCAGCTCTGGTCCATTTACAGTACAGATTGCTGACTCATATAGTGTTGTATCAACAGCCGAGGGTGCTGATGCAACTTATCAAGCTGGTAGTGGCGATGAGTGATCAGTGATCCAGATGGCTCAATCTCGTGTGGATAGTGGAGTTACCATTGATCAGATGGCATCACTCAACCTCCAGAAGCTTGAGCTATCATTGCCATGATATGAGTTTGTCGAGCAGAGCTCTCGCAGTGTGGACTGTGATGGAGATCATGACGGGCAGATGGTATCGTTTATCACACAGCAGGGTGATAACAAGTTATTTCATAGTCAATATTATACGCTGATCGATGGTCAGTGATATGTCTGGTCAGCTAGCAGTACCACAGATACCACTCGCAAAACTCTCACCAATATGGTCAAGAGTGCGGTTTGTGGGTAGAGCTTTAAGATCATTTTTACATCTATTTCTTGGTATCCATGTCTATACCTAGTAACGCAATCAAGGTGTTTGAGTGAAAAACCTTTGATGTATATCAGCGAGAGCAAGAAATGTTTGATGGGAGTACGAAGATTTTTGAAAAACTAAAAAGAAATAATACAGTGGATGTGGTAGCAATTTCTAAGGGTTGAGATATTTTTGTGCTTGAAGAAAGCCAGCCTGGAAGAGATGTATTTTATGGGTTGATCGGATGAACATGCGAGGACGGCGAACAGCCACTCGAAACAGCCAAGAGAGAATTGCTCGAAGAGACATGATTGGTGAGCGAAGACCGAGAGTTGTTTAATTCATATACTTTATCGTCCAGAATTGATTATACGAGCAACATCTTTATCGCAGGAAATTGTGAACTCGTTGGTAGTCAAAATCTCGATCCGGGATGAGAACATATTACCATCAAACAACTACGTCGAGAAGACTTTATTGCTGTTGTCACAGACCCTAAGTTTAGAGTTGGTGAGTTTGCTTTAGATATGTTGAGAGAAATTGTTTCTGGTAAGGAAGATGAGCTGAAGAGGAAGATCTTTAAGTAAAGTATAAAATATGTAGAGAGAAAAAAATTGTAGGTTATGGTTGAGTTCAGCACTCACTTTCTATTGCGTCTATTACAGCTGTTGATCTACCCATTCATTTAAAAGAGTATTCTCTTTGAATTCTTTGTCTGCAAGTTTCCCAATCTTCAGTGGTATATGTATTAATATCGGTATATATAGGATAATAGATTGGCACATAGGTATTGGTATTTATGATTGTAGTTTCAGGGGTGCGTAAATTATCAATTAAAGCAGAATCTGGAATATTAGTATATCGATTTATTATTCTGAATATCTTTTCTGTTTTATTCCGCTTTAAAGATAGGATATAGCCTCATTTTACTACTTGGCTTGAATCATCACTCACAGTCAAATATCACCAAACATCAAGCTGTCATGAAGATAAATTATAATGAGATTTAGTTTCATCTAACACAAGACTATCAGAATATTTTACTGATGTTTTAATTTCGTCTCTAACCACTTTTTTCCAGCTATCAATTTGACTTTGATTTGATGAGGCATTAGTTGTTATTTTTGTAATCAAACTAGTTTCAGGGGATCCAACAGTATCTCATATTCGCATATCACCATAACAGTAGTCTCAATCCAAGTAAATACAAGAAATACTTACCTTACTAGAGGTAATCAATTCTTTAATGTATGGAACATAAGTTTTCTCAAAACTTAAGATTTTCCCTGACCATGTTAAATTAGGATCATAAAAATCAAAATATATTTTTTTACCCTTTGTGCTATAGTATAGTTCGATCCAGTCTGAGTTACTACCATATATATAGTCTACTTGAAGATTGTTGATATTTGTGGGTTGGTTAGCACTAGCTTTACTGCTTGTATGAGTGGTTGATATTGTATTGTTTAACTTAGAAGTATTTAAGAGTAAGATGGCAATATTTCATCTTGTGATAAGAGTATCAAAGTTAGAAGGATTGATATTTAATCCGTCCAAAATACCTAACTCATTAGCCGTCTCATAGTATTTTTGAGCAAAGTGTCACTGAGATTCATCTTTAAGTCAGTCAATCATTCTTATTAAAACAGTAATAGCTTGACCATTTGTAAGTGACACTTTAGGCATGAACTTTCACTTGCTACCTCTAAAAAGTCATAACTTACATGCATCTTGCATGTTGCTCTTAAGATCTTCCCATCATTCGTTGAGATCAGTAAAGTTATTACATTCAGTTTTGGTTTCGTCTGTTGTAGACTTTTGTATTGTTGTAGCATATTGTCAGAAAAATTTAGTTGCTTCATCTCTTCTCAGAGGTTTATCAGCCATAAAATCTATGGGATTATCGAACTTTGTGAGACCATTATTGTGCATCCAATTTACTGCATCTTCAAGTTGAGAATTCGCAAATCAAAATGACACTAATAGTGATAGTACGAATAACGAAGTAATTAGTTTTTTCATAAAAAAGCTTTAAATTAGATAAAGTTAATCAATTAATAACATTATATATACATATTGCAACCTATTTCACCATCTCCCCAATCGCACAAACCGTATTCCAATTCCTTGTCGTAGCACTTGCTTTAAGTTTCTTCTCGAGGAAGTTGTTGGATAGTTTAGTTGTGCCATATCAATTGGGACACAGGAGGTAGACTTGCTGATCTACAATGCTAAATTGCTCTCATTGGGTGCATGCTGCGATGATCTCTGGCGTGGCTTTTTTGATCGGCGGAGATGAGAGAAATGTGACATAGAGGTTATCAGCACCTCACTTCGCGTATGGACACTGCTTGATGATTTGCTGTCGCTGAGTCACTGTCTTGACCTGTACGATGACATCGATCTGGAGTTGGTGATTGATCGCATGAATGATCATATCAGTCAACCTCGTAGTATCTGATTCATCGCTAGAGAACAGTACATTACCACTCTGGATATAAGTCTGTACCTCAGCAAACCCCAAACCCACAAATACTCATGCGAGCGTGTCCATGGTGATTTTATTGTGTCATCAGACATTGATACCGCGGATGATGCAGATGTGAGTGAGCATATGAGATATGATAGTGTGATAAAGTGTGATTATTTTAGTTTGGGAGTTGACCCTTCTGATCCAAGATAGTTATCATCTGAGATAATACTTCTACCAAGTTCTTGTTCTGTTTCTTTGCGTGCATTGCCTGCAACCTTACCTCATCTCTGAGCGATTTTCTTATTGGCATTGATTCAGACTGGCTTCTCGGTTGTTGATAATTCAGTAGTTACTCTTTCTCCTAGCATCGTGAAAATCAACTCAAGATCAGTCATGTTGTCCCTGAGGTTTGCTTTTGATTGTTGTGGAATATGCTTGTGTATTCTATACTCACTTGGTGTCATACCAAATGTTGCTTTACTAATCTCTGCGTTCAATATTGCATAGTCTCTATGGTCAGTTATTCATCTTTGCTTTCGTTCGTCGGTGAGTCATTGGCGGACTGCAATTCAGCGCAATCTTTTATCAATTCGATCAGGAGAATAACCTTTTTGCTCGTAGAGCTGCTTCATCCTATCTTGTGCAAGCTCAGGGTTTTCTATTTCTTCTATCCTTTCATATCATACTTTTGCTAGCCATCTTTTGAATGGTTCTGCCTTGGGAGATGGTATTGATTGGATAATACGTAAAATTCATTCAGTATTTGTACAATCTGTAGAATATTTTTTCCCATCTGCTGCTTCTAATTTCAGTTGTCGACAAAATGTCGACAACTCGGATTTTTCTTCGCTATCCATCCTCTCTTTGACCCTATATCGATAATCTCTTGGGTTTTTACTATCTGTAAGAGCTCAGATAGTATCAATAATAGAAAAAAACCACTCACCATTATGCCAAATCTTACGAATTTGAAAAGTTATCATATTAATTGTTTGTGTCATGTCAACAATATGAAGATTAAATTGATACTCATACAATAATCATTATTGATATGTATTACAAGATTAATTAATATAATGTTATGACCACTCTCACCATCAATTGCTCATCAGACAGACTACAGATTTGGATCCAAGAATTATATTTTGAAATCCCCAATAGATGATTGGAGATTGATTTTCCCTGACAGCTGATTCAGTGGATCCAAGAGCACGATATTACTGATATCTATGTGATCAACTGACCTGGCTCGTTTACTACCTTGCGTGTCGTGTGTCTGACTATCAACCTGTATGTGAGTACACACCCATGAGCAATTCCCCCTCACGGGGATTCGCCGTTACTCAGATTACGAAATTGCACCAAGACGGATCTGTATGACCGCTTATTACCATCACTTGGTCTAACTCAGATTGCGATCTATATCGGTCAGCGCAACAATATGCGACTCTATGAACTCACAACCAAAACTTATACGATCGTCCCCAAGTCAGATATTTACTCTGATATCTCTTATGATGATGTGAGTGAGGAGTACGCTGGAGATCATCAGTGTGTCCGTATCCCTCTTGATTTATTGCCTCAGGTAATGATACAAGTAGATGTTCTCCATCCTCATTATCTCATGGAACCGAATATCTCTAAATAAGAGCAAAATCTGCAATGCTACGATCACTGAAATAATGAAGACCTGACCGTAATACTTCTTGAGAGCGTATATTAAAAAGATGTCTATTATATTCTTTGCGATAAATAGCATTATAAATAATAGATAAGACTATATTTTTTTGTTCTTTTTTTAATGTTGCTCGTTTTTCTTTTGATAGGATAAATTGTTCAACAGTTCTCTCTAGAAATTTGTTATTCTGTGATGCAATTAGTGCTATAAATTCATCTTTACTAATTTCTATTGCAGGGATATGCCTTTGAACAAAAGCTAATCTATCTTGTGCAAATGTATCAACTTTCTCCATATGGGTGAGTAGAATATAAATTATTTATATAAAATATAAATAAAAGTAAAGACAAATCAATATATTGATAAAAAAATACACATGATTTTGACCACCATATCTGTATCTATGGTAATTACAACCTTTAACTTGTAACATATAACCTAATTATGCCCATCCAATCACTCAAAACTGAACTGCACAAAGCTCATGAATATTTCCTCGATCAACTACTAGGTCTACAGGTAGGTAAAGCATCACCCAGGCTCATCGAGAATATTGATTGTTTTATTCCATCGTGGGGTATGGAGCAGAAGATCTCACAGATTGCCAATGTGACCATGATCGACAACCAGACTCTCAAGATCGAACCATGGGACAAGGGTACGCTCAGTAGTATTGAGAAGGGTATCTACGACTCATGAACTGGACTAACTCCGCAGGGCATGTGAGACTATACGCTTGTCAAGATCCCAGTCATGACTACCGAACGCCGTCGTGACCTCACCAAACTCGTATCCAAGATGGGCGAGGAAGCCAAGATTGCAGTCAGAAATATCCGTCATGATATCCTCAAAGATATCAAAGCGTCGGTAGATGCGAAGACGATGTCCGAAACTGAGCAAGAAACTCTCGAAAAGGAAGTAGATAAGATTGTCAAAGACTACAATAGTAAGATTGATGATGAGGTAAAGATTAAATCTGACGATGTCATGAAAGTATAAGTTGTATGATAGTATATTTTTTATTCATTTCTTTTTCTATTATGTCCAAGTCGAAGCTCTCTCTCGCAGTAGTCGTATCAGCGATTATTCTTTCTAGTATCACTGCATTTGCATCATTCAAGTCTGACTATCAAGGCTTCATCACTGAGGTAGTGAAAAACGTACCAACTAAGCAGCTATTTGACCCAAATATGATGAGCGGATCACTCGCAGTATCGTATGATGCGACTCAAGGTGAGAAAATGTCAGTCGATGCAATGATCGCATTTGCTAGTCAGATCGACAAGACGAGCCAGAATATCGCACTCAACCTCTCAGCAAGCGGATCATACACGACTGAGTCAGGCTCACAGTTTATCGATATGGCTGGGCAGAGCATCATCGTGCCAGATCAGTGATGAATATCGAAGCTGTATGTGACACTCGACCATCTCAAGAGTAATCTCCCACAGATACAAGAGACCGAAGTGCAATCCATGATCACCAAACTTACCGCTAACTGGTATGTGTGAACGGGAGAAGCTGACTCGATCGGTGTGGATCAAGTGTTATGACAGTTTAGTACAATATGATTGATCACTCAGGATCTCGATGCGCAGGTCAAGCTCTATCAGCATTTCATCAAATATCCTATCATCACTCCTATTGGACAACAAGCCACCAACTCAATCTATCAGGTCAAACTCAACAAGAGGAACACTGCTCACATCATGACCATGCTCACTACCATGTCTGAGTCAGACATGACTGCATCAGATAGAAATAATATGAAGAGAGAGATGTATCGTAGTATGGTGTCAGTACGTAGTAATGGCACGTTTGATCCTACGACCAACCATATCAAACTCAACCTCAGCGATAAGTGATTCAAAACAGCGCTCGATATTACTCCTCAGTCTGTCAATATGACAGCAAAAGACAACACAAACTTAGCAATAGCCAAGATTGCCTGGGATCGTGATATGATCTCTATCAATGCAAACTGAACTATGGATGATGCGACATTTGCCGCTACTATGAAAGCTACTCAAAAGCATGTTGAGCTCTCATGATCATACCAAGATGACACGAACAAATGATCAATGAGTATAACAATCCACACAGACTCAACAAACGTCACCGTATCCGAACCCAATGATGCACTTCCAATGAGTGATCTAGGTTTATAATATCAAAGAAGTTTATCACAAAAACTCTACAATAATGTAGAGTTTTCTATTGTAGAATTATTGATATCATTAAGGAAACACTGCAAAATCTCACGATATTCTCAAAGATCATCGTAATCATCATATCGTGAAAGGTTTGCTGTCATGTGTTTCCTCGAGAAAACGCTGTCCTGAACCACAAATTTGAC
>JAYSSF010000044.1:0-19301 GCA_043720715.1 bacterium | reverse complement strand
AATACTAGTCATATAGTACTGTTTCTTAGCTTTTTTGCTAGTGAAAATTGATTATTTTAGTGTTATTTTAGAGGTAGGTTTTGCAGTGTTTCCTTAATGTATGTGTCACTCCTACAGGAAACCAAATGCAATCACAAAATACTCATCATTCATCGATAATTGCCACAGTCATTATTGGTCCTCAACTCTTCAGCTGTACTTGATCTCATACTCGTAAAGTCGTTCATCATAATATAGTAAAAAATAAAATAAATCCACCCAAATCTTTAGCTCTTTCCTTTGGTTTTAGCTCTATATAAACATCCTGCACAGCTTAATCATCGGATAATCAATATCTCCACCACAGTGAGTAAAGATTGCCTTGCTCGTTACATATCCTGCATCATTGAGATTCTCAGAATTTTTGGATAGTTCTACGATTGCTTTCTGCACACGAGACATGGTCTCATGAGGTGGTTTATAGTTTTTGAGAGATATCTCGGGATGCATTTGTTTGAGTTTGACCAGATGACCGATGATTGTTGACACCGACAACTCACGAATTACAGCAATATCTTCCAGTGACTTATGGTTTTTGACAAGATCAAGCGTGACCAGATAAGTTGATCACTTAGGTTCTTTGGGCTTTCTTTCCTTGATTGTTTTGGTAGCAAAGGTCTTGGCAAGAGGCTGGATCTGGTCATCAGCCACATAAGCACCACCCACTGACATCACAAATGCACGATGAATCTGAGCCCAATCCTCATCAGACAACTCGCCATATTGGTCAACAAGTAATACTGACTGCTGTTGAAAGTAGACATCACCCCTCATGACTAGTGGATGAGCTTGAAGCCCATTCACATTAAGTCACAATAAACTCAATCCATCCAGCGACCTAACTCTAGACAATGCTACATACGCCTGCCCAGGCTCAAATGACTTGGACAAGTCCACCTCAGCAGCATCTAGTGTCATCCCCTGAGACTTATGTACAGTAATCGCCCATGCAAGTTTGAGTGGCAATTGTGTTACACTGGCGACAATGGTATTAGCATCTTCGATACTCCAGGTATCTGGCTCTACCCTCAGACTCACACGATCAGAGATCTGTACAATCGGATATCTTTCCTTACTATGTCGTCAGATCACTGTCCCTGTCGTACCATTCATATATCATTTGACGGGGTTATTTTTAATGAAGATAACCTTAGCTCCGATCTTGAGTGTCAGAATATCAAACGGAGAAATACCCTTCTTAAGTATCTGCACAAAACGAGGATCACCCACCGCCTTCATCTCATAGTCTACCTCCTCGGTCTCGAGCTCATCCAGGGCAGTCAGATTGATTCTATCTACATCGATATTATGCGTATACAGCTTGATGGGGTCTTTGTGCTCGATTCATTCTCAGATTCTCGATTGTAATTGAGCAATGATATTACCAGACGCAGTTCATGTTCTCAGTGCATTGAGGATGGTCGTGAAGTCTTGATCATTCTGTCTATGCTGGGTCTGGAGATAACACATCGCCCAGTCTGCTGCCTTCCACACCTTAGCAGCAAAAGCAAAACCCTTGACCTCCGATCCAGTCTTACTCACCGGTGGCAACTGGAAGAAATCCCCCACCACGATCACCTGCAATCATCCAAATGCACGATAATCCTGCCTGATGTGGCTGGTCACTTGATGGATCATGTCCAGCGTACCTGCACTCAACATCGATATCTCATCAATGATCAAGACCGATGATCACATGATAGCCTTATAGATTGGTTCTTTCTGAGCGATCAGCTCGAGGTCATGAGGACTCAGTGACTCCTTGATCCCTATCCCAGCCCATGAGTGGATCGTCACCCCACCAATATGTGTCGCCGCTATCCCAGTACTGGCAGTGATCGCCACGCGCACTCCACAACTCCACAGCCAACTTACAAATTGATTGATCACATAGGTCTTCCCACTACCTGCCTGTCAGGTGAGGAATACATTACGTCCAGATTTGAGAATATTGAGGGCGGTATTTTGATTCATATATCTCACATTATCTATCACCTATATAAAATCAATTCTTATTCAAATAAAAAATCCCACATTTCTGCGAGACCTTGTCCTTATCCTTTATTCTTGTCCTTTACTGATCATATTTACTCATTACCATCTCTGATTGGATCTTATTCATAAGCTCTTGCACTACTCATACTACGATGATAATACCAGATCCAGTGACGATCACAGGGATCGATCCAAGTGACTGGATCAAGTTCTGGATAAATGGTATATAATTCATCAGGTAGCTATAGATACCAAGCAATCACAATCCAATACCACCCCAGAGACACAAGTGCATCAGGATCTTGTTGATATAGTTTACTGTTTCGATACCAGGTCTAATAGATGGAATAAATCATCATCTCTTCTGGATATTGTCTGCGATCTTCTCAGGATTAAACTGGATAATCGCGTAGAAGAATGTAAAGAAGATAATCAACAAGAAGTAGAACAATGTTACATACCAACTTGGATTCTGAACATAGATATTGAAGTTAGCATTGACCCAGTCAGCCGCTTGCATAACCCATACGGTATTACTACCTACTTTAGTGATAAGTTGTGATGCAAGATACGGAAATGATGTAAATGCAATCGCAAAGATAATTGGTACCATACCTACTGGATTGAGGGGGAATGGCAACATAGAAGTTTGTTGTACTTTACCTTGTTTTGCATATACGATTGGGATTTCTTTGATTGTTTTGATGAGTAATACTGATAAGATAATCAACACAACCACAATCACCATTACGAACAATAGGAACTGCCACGGACTCGATGATGTACCAATTGATCCGCCGAGTGATGATGAGATACCAGATACGATTGAAGCAAAGATCAATAAACTAATACCGTTGGTCAATCCATACTCTGTAATCAACTCACCGATCCACATCAATACTACTGATCCTACCGTCAAAGCAAATGCGGAAAGCAATAGTATCGTGCTACCAGTATCCACTGCTCCTGGGATGATCTGATTGATGAAGAATACCATACCAATACCTTGCACGAACGCCAATGGAACAGATAACCATCTTGTATATTGAGAAATAGTCTTCTGACCTGACTCTCATTGTTCTTGGAGTTCTTCGATCTTTGGGACAAGTGACCCCAGTAATTGCATCAAGATTGAAGCATTAATATATGGAGCAAGTCATACCGCGATAATACTGAAGTTTTCCAGTGACCCTCACAATAACATCGAGAAATATCATACCGCTGAATTACCTACTTGACCAGTAGCATTCAGGATTGTGGCTACATCTGCAAATGGTACAGGAATACGAACCAACAGTCTATATAACGCCAATAGACCAATCGTTATCAATAGCTTACGCCTTAGTACAGGATTAGTAAATAAACTCAGAATCTTTTCTTTCATAATAGGTAATTAACCAAATAAATACTTTCATACAGAATATAGAATTAGCAACCATTATCAAGCCTTTCACATAAAAAAACTAAGCAATTGCTTAGTTTCATCATGTTATGCAATTGTACCACCAGCAGCCTTGATCTTCTCTGCTGCACTACCACTCATAGGAATATCTTCCACATTGAGCTTCTTAGTGATATCACCATGCCCAAGAATCTTAACTGATTGGTTGATTGTACATAGACCAAGCTCAAAGCACACTTCAGGATTAAGAGTCATACCATCTTCGATGATAACGAGACGTTCAAGATCGCATAAGTTAATTCCTTGAACATTATCAATAAGCTTGAAATATTTTTTGAATCATCTTTGCTTAGGAAGTCTGACTGACAAAGGAGTCTGTCAACCTTCAAACCACCATGGTAAACTACCACCACTTCTCGCTTTCTGACCCTTGAGTCATCTACCAGAATAGTTACCTCTGTGTGATCCTCCTCCTCTACCACGTTGAATGTGGGGCTTATGGAGTCACTGAGATGAAGAGATTTCGTGTAATAACATCGATATGATGAGTTTAAATGTAAAATGATCGTATACTAGTAATTATTCTGCTGAGTCTTGTTCTACTTCTACTTTTGCTTCCTCGTATGCAGGAGATGATTGTGAGATTGCAAGACCAGTAATATGGTGTCCTTTATTCTTTGTAAATTTCTTATATGAAGACAGGATATGAATCGTTAACAAAGCATTGTTCAAACGGTTATTAGTACCGATAATCTTAGATAAGATATTAGTATAACCAGCAAGCTCCAAGACGCTACGTACACTCGAACCAGCCTTAAGACCAGTACCAGGTACAGCAGGAATCAGTCTAATGATCGCAGCTTTGAACTTCTTCTCTACCATGTATGGCACAGTACCTTTATCATTGATAATTACATCTTTGACATTTTTGTATGCGTCATGAGTAGCCTTAGATACAGCAATTGCTACATCGGGACCAGTCGCTACACCAAGTCAGATTTTCCCCTTTTGATTACCAATCAAGATTGTTGCTCTGAAGGCCATTTGTCTACCACCAGTCGTAACTCTCGTTACCTTTCTGACTTCCAACAACTTCTCTTCAAACTCTTTTTTTGGTTTAGGAGCACCCTTGGCGCCACGTCTTCCTCATTGAGTCTTTCTTTCTTCCATAAGATTTCACGTAAAAAAATATAAAACTAGATGATAACACCAGATGATCTGACTCATTCGCACATTGATTTTACTCTTCCGTGATATAAGTATCCATTTCTATCAAAGACTACCTTAGTAATACCTTTTTCAAGAAGCTTCGCTCCCATTTGAGTACCAAGCTCATATGCTTTTTCAGTTTTAGTACCTGTGATAATTTTAAGATCAGCCATACCTAAAACTGTAATGCCATTTGATACTACCTGTCCAACCATGTGTTTGTTGGATCTTGATACTACCAATCTTGGTAAGTCAGTATTGAGTTTGATCGTCACGTTCGTACGATTTTTTCTTCTTGCATATCCTGCAGCAGCACGACGTAATGCGTTTGTCAATTTGTTCATTGGATCAACCAATAGGAGAATAAAAATGTATTATTTCTTCGCAGTCTTACCTGCCTTAAGCTTGATTACTTCGTCTGAGTATCTTACACCCTTGCCCTTATATGGCTCTGGTGCTCTGAGTGCTCTGATTTGAGATGCTACCTGACCGATCAATTGTTTATCAATACTGTTCAAAATAATAATATCAAATCATTTTGGATCTTTTTCAACAGTTGCTACGACACTTGCTGGGAGAGAGTATGGTACCGGATGAGAATATCATAGATTCATAACAAGTTCAGATCATTGCTGTTTTACATTAAATCCAACTCAGATTACGTGTAGCTTGATCTCGTAACCAGTAGATACTCCTATCACCATATTATTAACAAGAGATCTTACAAGTCACCAAAACTTAAAGTCATCTTTCGAAGCAACAGAAAAGCTTGCATGGTTATCTTCAATTGTCATCGTTACAGTAGGATGTGACTGATATGTCAGTGTCCCTTTTGCTCCTTTGACTGTGATAAGTCCATTATCTTGAGATACAGATACTCAAGCCGGTACAATGACAGATTTTTTTCCAATCTTAGACATGATAATAGTCAGACATATAAATATAAATGATTCACTTTAGTATATTAATAGATTTCAGCAATTAATTCACCTCAGATTTTGAGTGATTTAGCGACATGAGCTGCCATCAAACCTTGGTTTGTAGAGATAATACCGATACCACCATGTCCAGCTACAGGCTTGAGATCATGATATGATACATATACTCTTCTTGAGGGCTTAGAGAAGAACTTAATCACTGGGATATCTTCATTGGCTGACTTAAACTTATTGAGGTCAATGCTTAGAGTCTTCTTACCATTCTCTTCAGTTACATGAAAATCATCCACAAATTTATATTTCTTCAAAAGTTCACAAACAGCGATCCTGAGCTTACTCGAGATCATTCACTGTACTTGTGGTCTTCTTGCCAGGTATCCATTCTTGACTCTGATAAGCAGGTCATGAACCGGAGCATTAACAATACTCATAATAATTAATCGTTTAAATAATAAAAATTACCAACTTGCCTTTTTGAGTCACATAATCAGTCACTCTCTTGCATATTTTCTAAAGCAAATTCTGCAAATATCAAACTCTCTGATGTACGCATGAGTTCTACCACATAACCCACATCTATTGTAATGTTTTGCGATATGAAATGATGCTGACTTCACTGTAAGATTATTCTTTCTTGCAGCTTCAAGCTTGAGTTGTTTTTGGACTAGTGCTGTTCTCGCCATGATATGGGATAGTATAAAATAAGGATGAAACTATTTATCGTTTACAAATACAAGTCATAGACTTCTGAGTAGCTCTCTAGATTCTTCTACTGATGATGTCGTAGGTACGATGGTGATCTGGAGACCACATAGTGTTTGGAGATCTTCGTAGTTGATTTCAGGGAATACCGATTGATCTTTAAGTCAGATTGAATAATTACCCATCTTATCAAAACTTTTAGGATTGAGTCCAACAAAGTCTCTTACTCTAGGAAGAACCAATACTCTCAGTCTCTCAAGAAAGTCATATGCTTTTTTACCTCTCAGTGTCGTACTGATCATAGAAGGCATTCCTTCTCTTAACTTAAAGTTTGAGATCGCTTGTTTTGATCTAATCATATATGTTTTCTGACCAGTGATTGCTCTCATGTTATCTTGCAGATCAGTGAAGTCTTTAACTCATTTTCTTGTATGCAAAGAACCGATTCCCATTGAAACAATTACTTTAGAAACGGCAGGAATTTCATGGGGGTTTTTCTTCCCCAACTTTACTCCTAACTCTTTCTTGATAGTTTTTTTGAATGTATCGTACAAGCTCATTTTGAAATGGTTTTATATACTCAATAAAAAGATGATCTGACCTCATGGATATTATTTGATGATTGTATCAAATTTTACCAATGTTCTTTGTTTTTTACCAGCTTTATCTGTTGTAATTGCAACTCTTGAAGGAGCTTTCTTGTCTTCTGAATAATACATCACATTAGAGATGTGGATCGGTTTTGTGATATCCTTGTATCATTCTCCTTTCTTCGCTCTCTTCTGTACGTTTACTCACTCGACAACCACAAGATCTCATTCTCTACTAGTGATAGCGGAGATAGTGCCCTTATATTTTCAAGCAATTACTTGCACTGGATCGTTTTTTCTCAATTTCTGCATGAGCAATAAATATAGTAAATTGACTAAATAATTAAGATTTTCTCACATCGATATTGTAAACTCACAGTTTTAGATAAGCTCACAATTCAAGATAATTTACTACGTAGTCAATCAATAAAATAATTATCCAAATTATTTTATTGATTGACTATAGTAACTAGATTAAATAACTTCTTCTGCCAATGAGGCGATATCTTTATATCATTTTTCTCTTAATTCTCTTGCAACAGGTCAGAATATTCTTTTTCCTAATGGCTTACCTTCTTTACTAATCAACGCTACAGCATTGTCTCAGAATCTCAGATATGTTCCATCTTTTCTTCTGATTTCTTTGACAGTTCTGACGATTACAGCACGAGATACGTCTCATTTCTTAAGAGCGCCGTTTGGTAGTACTTTCTTGATAGCGACCATAACTACATCTCATATAGTAGCTGATTTTGAGTTTCCTTTGATAATACCAAAAACCAACGCTTCTTTGGCTCCGCTATTATCAGCAACAAGGACTCTGGTTTCGTGTTGAATCATGATGAAAGGTTATTATAGTAAATTTAACTTGTATATCAATATATTACTTACATAGATAGATCATCTTGGAATAATTGTTAGACTCGCATTTCAAGATAATTTGCTACTTAGGCAATCAACGATGGATTGTATTTTTTCTCGTTAATTGACTATAAACAATTACAAAATAGAATAATTTGACTAGATCTGTGACATTTTCTCGACAACAATCCAACGCTTAAGTTTGCTGATTGGTTTTGTAGCTCTGATTTTTACTTTGTCACCAACAGACAACCCAAGATCATCATGTGCGTAGTATTTTTTGCTGACGACATATCTTTTTTGGTATAGTGGATGAAGTTTAACTCTTTCCACAGATACCACTACTGTCTTACTCATCTTGTTACCCAAGACAACTCCAGTCAGTTCTTTGATATTTTTATCTCCAAGTACGGCCATAGTAACAGTTATTATTTAGCAGTTAAAAGTGTTTTAGCTTGTGCAATCGCTTTCTTAGCACGACGGATCACGGATACATTCTCCAAAGATCTCATTGAGTTCTTCACGCGAGCAGCGTATAAGTCATGCTGTGTTTGTTTGATTTGTGCTGGACTTATGGTTTCAGCCTTTTTCTTAGTAGCCATAATGATATACTCATAAAGATAAATTAATTAACCTCACCTCTTGCAACAACTCTTGTTTGTAGTGGTAATTTGTATGATGCTTTCTTAAAAATATCTTTTGCTGTTTCAGCATCAACACCATTCACCTCAAACAATACTCTACCTCTCTTGATTCTTGCCATATAGTGATCCACATTACCTTTACCTCATCCCATCTTTACTTCAAGCGGTTTTTTAGTTACAGGGACATCAGGGAATACTCTAATCCAGATCTTACCAGTTTTTCTGACATATCTTACGATTACCTTTCTGGCAGCTTCGATTTGTCTACTTGTGAGAAATCCATTAGATATAGCTTTCATACCAAATGTACCAAATGATACTTCAGTACCATTAGATGCAGCGCCTGATAGTCTACCGACAGCGATCTTTCTAAATTTTCGTCTTTGAGGAACTAATAACATGAGTTTGTTCGATAACAATAAATAAGATCTTGAATGATACTATGATAGTTAATTGAATACTTCACCTTTGCAAATCCATACTTTGATACCGAGGATTCCATATTTAGTCATTGCAGTAGTATACCAGTAGTCGATGTCAGCTCTCAGTGTTTGTAATGGGATTCTACCTTTGATAAACTTTTCTGCTCTCGAGATATCTGCGCCATTGAGTCTTCCTCCAACTTGGATTTTGATACCCAATGCTCACTTCTGCATTACTGTATCGAGCAATTGTTTTGCTACTCTTCTGTATGGTGTTCTACCTTCGATCTGAGACGCTACAAATTCTGCCATAATTTTCGCTGATAATTCAGGTACTCTGACTTCCTTCACGCTTACTTTGAATACTTTGTTAAATTTCGCCTTGAGCTGATCTTCCAATGTCTTCAATGTAATACCATCTTTACCAAGAATTACCGCTGGCTTTGATGAGAAGAGGATGATTTCACCTTCTTGCATCGTCTTTCTGATTACAATCTTCGCGACTCACTTTCTTGCATAGTATGCATCAACATGAGTTCTTACTTTGATATCTTCGATGAACAGAGCCTTATTATCTTGTTTAGATTTTGCAAACCATTCAGATTGCCATGATTTGGTAACTCCTGTACGGAAACCAGTTGGATGAACTTTTTGTCACATAAGAATACAATAATATAATATAAAACAAATGGATCTTGCCATTCTCAAATCCCGACATCGGGAGATATAATGATTATGCTTTCTCGCTTACTGTTACTTTGACATATGATCTATGCTTTACATATCCATGCATTCTCGATCTTGAAGCAAATCTCATTCTCTTAATTTTTGGACCTCTACCGATCAATACTTCAGATACTACCAAGTTATTAAGATCAGCCCCTTCGTTATGAGAGGCGTTATGCATTGCAGATTTCACTACCTTATACATAATTTGAGCTGCTTTTTTTGGTACGAAATTAAGCACATTGAGCGTATCAGTAGCTTTTTGTCATCTGATAATCTTAGCGATTAATTCCATCTTCTTGTACGAAGTGATGGCGTATGTAAGGATACAAGTAGAACTTTTCATTGGAAGGAACTGTAATAATTAGTAAACAAGAATATAGTCAGATTTAAACAATCAACAACCTAGAACGGATGTCCTCTAAATGATCTTGTAGGAACAAACTCACCAAGTCTGTGTCCGATCATATCTTCTGTAAGATACAAGCTGATGAATTGCTTACCATTGTGTACAGCGAGAGTAAAACCAATCATCTCAGGGACAATCTGGCATGCTCTATCGTATACTTTGATAACCTTCTTCTCTCATTGAGTATTGAGTTTACCAATAACTGTTAAGAGTTTGGTATTTACATAAAATCATTTTTTGAGTGATCTAGCCATGGGAACTGATACAATATGAAATAATATAGTGATGTTGACATCATTTTCAAGATATAGTACTTGAATGAGCAATACAATCGAAAATAGTTAATTAGTTTTTAGTTCTTCTTGACAGAATAAACTTCGATGATGGTTTTTTAGGTGATCTTGTCTTGATACCAGGAGCAACTCTTCTTCCGTTGAATGCTTTTGGACCCTTACGTAGACCGATATCTGTATGTCATTCTCCTCATCCATGTGGATGGTCAACCGGATTCATTGATTTACCGAGTACACGAGATTTTCTTCCCAACCATCTGATTTTACCAGCCTTACCGATCACAGTATTCATATGCTCTTCATTACCGACTTTACCGATTGTTGCATAGCAGTTTGAGTGGATCTTTCTGACTTGTCCTGATTGAAGCTTGACAATTGTGTATACTTCATCAGCATCTCTACCTTGCAATACAGCATACGCTCCAGCAGATCTACACATTTTACCTTTAGTATTTGGTGTAACTTCGAGATTATGAATCAGGAATCCATCAGGAATATCTTTGAGTTGTTTTCTGTTGCCTTCAACGAGTTCACCGTCTGGGCCACACATTACCTTCTGACCTACCTGAATACCATTCCAAGCAAGTGTGTATCTTTTTTCACCATCAGCATAGTTGAGTAGTGCAATTCTACAAGTTCTATATGGATCATACTCGATCGTTGATACAGTAGCTGGCACACCCAACTTATCATAAACCCTAAAATCGATGATTCTATAGAGTTGTTTATGTCCACCTCCTCTAAATCTTGATGTTGTTCTACCTTGACTATTTCTACCACCAGTTTTACCCAAAAAAGTAGTAAGTGATTTTAACGGAGTGCTAGTAGTAATATCAGCAAAGTCAGATCCAACCATTGTTCTTCTGGAAGGTGTATATGGTTTATACTTTTTGAGTCACATGTGTAATACAATAATATGAAATAAACTACATTGTCGGCATAGTGGCCATAATGATAATAAGGGAATCTAAGCTAGATCGTATTATGCGATTTCGATTGTTTCTCCTTTGATAAGAGTGATGACTGCTTTTTTGAATGCAGGCTTTACTACTCTATTTGCTCTATGTTTCGTAGGCATTGAGATCATATTTACAGACACTGGAGTCTTGCTATATAGCTCTTGGAATGCTTTTTTCACATCGTTCTTATTGGCTTTTTGATGTACTTTAAATACATATGCACCAGTAGTTGAGAGTTGATATGCTTTTTCACTCAACAATGGCTTGACCAAGATGTAATGTGCATCATGCTGTTTGAGAGCACTCACCTTAAGTGATTTTTTAGCTCTAAGCTGATTAAGTTGATGTAACTTCATGAGAATACAATTCAAAAATAAATGTTCTTATAATGCTGATTATGAATTTGCCTGTGCAAACTGGTCCAATGAATCACCAACAAAGATAACATTGTGATGAGTCAGGATATCGTATGGATTAACATAATCTACTGTGATAATCTTCGTACCTTCGATGTTTCTAAATGATCTGTATGCAACATCGTCAGTCTGAGGTAAGATAATTAAGTTTTTCTTTGCTTTTGGAGCAATAGCAACTAAAGTACTGATTGCAGTCTTTGTACTTGGAGCAGAGCTTACAAAAGCCTCAAGACCAATTACTTCCTTTGCAACAAGCTTCATAATCACACTCGACAATGTTGCAAGTTTTCTTGCTTTCTTCGTCATTGTCTTTGTGTGGTTAACGATATTTCTTGGACCGAATACTACTCAACCTTGCTTTCTCAGTGGAGATTTCAGTGATCCAGGTCTAGCATTACCAGTACCTTTCTGCTTAAATAGTTTTCTGTTAGAGTATGATACCTCACCTCTATCCTTAGAGTGTGCATTGGACATACGAGCATTAGCAAGCTGCATGAGTACAAATTCATGTACCAACGTAGGGTTGATGCGCTCTTCAGCGAACAGATCCTTATCGAGCTTCTTGGTAGAGAGCTTTTCTCCGGATTGATTATAGATGATTACTGATAGTGACATAAGATCAATTCTCGTTAACTAGTTAAAAAATGCCTTGATATAATTATTTCTCCATCCTGGTACAGAGCCTTTGAGACAGATGTAACGATGCCCGTCTTTTTCAAATGTTGAGATGAGAGCAATATTTTTAATTGTAACTTTTTCAAGTCCCATATGTCCAGCAGCTGGATGCCCTTTCATCGTTCTTCTTGGCTTACGGTTACCCATTGATCCTACCACTCTCGTAAACTTGTGTCCATGAGTAGCAAAGTTACCAGTAAGATTATGTCTTTTGACAGCACCTTGGAATCATTTACCCTTGGAGATC
The DNA here is from genome assembly GCA_043720715.1 of bacterium. Taxonomy (GTDB): domain Bacteria; phylum Patescibacteriota; class Gracilibacteria; order Absconditabacterales; family Absconditicoccaceae; genus JAYSSF01. Next base: position 6,774 of record JAYSSF010000044.1, on the reverse strand, counting down.
GCACTGACAGCAAGAGCAGCCACTCCATCAGTCACAGTAGCAAGATCAACGATCTCACCAACTCTATCTGCATAAGTAGCAACAGCAGCATCAGCTAACCTGAACTCAGTCAGATATGCAAATTCTCATGCTTTCTTCTTATGAGCTACACCAAGTACCAATGCGTTATAGCCATCAGTAGCAACAGTTTTAACTCTTACAATTTGTTGTGGAAGTAGTTTTGCAATTGTCACAGCGACAAATGCATCATTATGCCACAACTTTGTCATTTCTATCTTTGAGATGATGATTCAGCCTTTTTTCATTGAGACGATATAAGAAAATATAGTAAATTAACGCAACAAAGTATCATATTCCACATCAGAACTACAAGTGAATACGATTGCTCTATTGGCAATTTACTATATTACACTAGAGGGTCTGATGACCATAGTCATCCTCGGCATATACCGGGATAAGATTAATAATGATTTATAGTGCGTTACACTTAGAACTAGGAACAACTCACAACTCGAGATAACGCACTACGTAGTAGATTTTATAGATAATAGCAGTCCTATATTTATATAAAATCTACTATATTAGAATACTTTTACTTCTACCATGACTCATACAGGTATTGAAAGGTTTTGGAGTAGCTCAATCGTCTTATCTCCAGTATCTACTACATCAATCAATCTTGAATACGTAAATCTTTCATACTGTTCTCTACTGTCTTTGTTGACAAAGTGAGCAGTATTGACAGTATACAATCTTCTTTTCTGAGGAAGTGGAACTGGTCCTTTGATTGTAGCTCCTGACTTATTCAGCAGTCATACTATCTTAGTAGCAGATGCTTCCAACATTCTAACATCGTAGCTCTTCAGCTTAATTCTTAGTTTCGGATGGGATTGTTTTGCCATGGTATCGTAATTTAAAGAACGGATTAAATATAGGGAGAGGGTTTCAGAAGAAAAGATCTGACATCATCAAGACGATATCAGACCATGTCTGTATGGTTATTTATTTAGTGACTATGCAAGAATCTTAGTAACTACACCAGCACCTACTGTTCTACCACCTTCACGGATAGCGAATCTGAGACCTTCGTCCATCGCAATCTTAGAGATAAGTTCAACAATGATCTTAGCGTTATCACCAGGCATAATCATTTCTACACCAGGTGCAGTAGTGATAGAACCTGTAACATCAGTAGTTCTGAGGAAGAACTGAGGCTTGTATCCTGTCATGAAAGGCTTGTGTCTTCCACCTTCTTCTGCTTTAAGTACGTATACTTCAGCTTCAAACTTAGCATGTGGTTTGATAGAACCGGGTTTGCAGAGAACTTGTCCTCTTTCTACTTGGTCTTTTTCGATACCTCTCAAGAGAAGTCCGACATTCATACCTGCTTCAGCGTGCTCAAACTGCTTGTGGAACATTTCTACTCCAGTAACAGTAGTACTTTGATTGTCTTCTGCGATACCTACGATTTCGATAGCGTCACCAACTTTGATAACTCCGAGCTCGATTCTACCTGTAACTACAGTACCTCTTCCTTTGATAGAGAATACATCTTCGACAGGCATCAAGAATGGCTTAGATTCGTCTCTGTCTGGTTCTGGGATAAATGTATCACAAGCATCCATCAGTTCAAAGATACACTTTGCTGCACCATCATGATCAGAAGCATTTTCTCCAGCTTTGAGAGCTGAACCTCTGATGATAGGAGTAGTATCTCCAGGGTATCCGTTTCTGTTGAGGAGATCTCTGATCTCTTCTTCGACAAGCATAATCATATCTTCGTCGTCTACCATATCGCATTTGTTGAGAAATACAACAACTGATGGTACGTTAACCTGCTTAGCAAGGAGGATATGTTCTCTTGTCTGAGGCATAGGTCCATCTGTAGCAGCTACTACCAAGATAGCACCATCCATCTGTGAAGCACCAACGATCATGTTCTTGATATAATCGGCATGTCCTGGACAATCGATATGTGCGTAGTGTCTGTTTTCAGTTTCATATTCTACGTGTCTAGTATTGATAGTAATACCTCTTGCTTTTTCTTCTGGAGCGTTGTCGATATCTCCGTAAGCCATAGATTTAGCCCAACCTTTAGTAGCTAATACTGTAAGGATAGCAGATGTAAGAGTAGTCTTACCGTGGTCAACGTGACCGATAGTACCGATGTTTAAGTGTGGTTTGCTCATTGGTTATAAACAAAAAAGGTAAAATAGAATTATGCCCTACAATAAGAATGTGACATACGAATTCAAGTCAATTTTGTACAAAATGTCGAAGTGTGTCGAAATAGAGGTAAAAAATAGCAAAATTGCTGTAGGGGTGGTTCGTTAACCCACCCTCATGGGATGTATATTTTATATCGGTCCGATTATTGATCGGACCCTACGCCAATTTCAGTAATAAAAAATAATATCAAGCACTCGTCACGTGCCGGGCGTCAGCCGGGTTGCGAGGCACGAAGCAATCCACGTCTCCACGTCTCGTCATTGCGAGAAATGAAGTATAACGAAATGACGTGGTAACCAAAGAGAATACTTTAGTGCAATCTAGTTGTAAAAGTACTCAGCGCTACTCCAGTAAATTTGAAAACATTACTCAATGGATTGCCGCGTCGTACCTCCTCGCAATGACGAGACATAGAAAAATGATTATTCCTCAAAGTAACATCACGAAAATAACATACAAAAAAATCCTGAACGAATCAGGAATTTCTCTACTAATGCTGAATGCAGGTACTGAGTTACCATCTCGATAGTTTCGGTTCTGTCATGTATCTGAGTGATTCGAGTTGAGGTAGTGTCTGTGGCTACCATCTCTCAGACCAATGATTGCATAGCCGTTGTTGCCAACGTTGTAGAACTTACCATCACGAGACAAGACGCCCACTGCGTATAAAAGTAACCACTGTGATGTCATAATCTCCTATCAGAAACTATGATCTGGGATTCCCCGACAAGTCGGGAGGGTTACTGAACTAGTATATGTTGCACGCTCTTATATCCCGTAAGACGCAAGAAGTCTCAAAACTTCTACTCCAATATCCGAAGATATCAGTACAAGACTCTGGCACAGCTATGATACACAAATAATACACCAATGCAAATCCAAAAATTTGCGCTTCGCGCAACCACAAGCAAAAATCCCGCACAAATATGCGGGGCAAAATAGAGCAACAGCGAATCCTTGTGAAAAGGGATAAATAGATAAAGTGATAAATCACTGGATGTAGCTCGCTATCGCGAGACTAGTTCTTGAATGCAGGTACTGAGTAACCATCTCGATAGTACCGGCGCTGTCATGCATCTGAGCGATTCGAGTTGAGGTAGTGTCTGTGGCTACCATCTCCCAGACCAATGATTGCATAGCCGTAGTCGCCAACGTTGTAGAACTTACCATCACGAGACAACCATCACCATAGACCCATACCAGTCTTAAGAACGAATAATTGGTTGAAGATATTTCTCCGCTTATCCTGCTCTCATCAAATCTCAATTGAAAATTCTATCATAAGGTCAATAATAATAGAATCAAATCTATCTTGTGTTACTTGATTGATGTCTCATCCATCTTTCCGATACGGGATTCATGACACTCATTTATCTACTCCATCTACCATACCTTGACCAATCATGACACGACCGGAACTAATATCTCCATCAGTATAGTCAAGATTGATCTGCTCTGCCTGCATCCTCTCAATAATCTTGAGTTTATTGATTCTCTCGAGGAAGCTTGGTAACTGTGCAAGCTTTTTTGGAAGCGTCGATTTGAAATTAATGAGATTTTGATAGACTTTGACACCATCATGCTCCATATTAATATCATGATTTAATCATTGAGCTGGTCAGTCTGATTCAAGAGATTGAGCAATTTCTGCAATATCTTTTGTCCTCTGTGCTTCGAGTTCTTTGGTTTGCTGCTCTTGTTTTTGTTTTGCTTCGAGAGCTTTAGCAGCTTGTATAGACTCTACTTGCAGTAGCTCACCAATAATCAAAGCTGATGTTTTGCTTTCTTCAAGGAGCTTTTTGAACAACTCTGGATCTTTTGCAATACGATCGAGGTATTGTTGTTGTACATTAGTACTGATTTGTAGGCCAGTAGTGGTTTGTTCGCTTTGATTTGTTGTCATCGATACAAAAATAATGAAATACTGATTACATAATAAACATTTATATCTATTTGTCAAGTAAGAATTTTCCACCTTGACCCCGCTCCCACAATCGCTATCACTCACACCATGAAAAAAATCATCTACCCATCCATCATCGCTATCTTATTCGCCATCTCAACCCTCGGTGTCTCCTACGCCTATACATTCGGGATGCTCTCACATGACGATACTATCGAATCCATCCAAGCGATCGAAACAAAACATAATATGACCTTACCGATGATAAGCTTTATCCGAGATGACTACAATGAGCAAGCAGTATCAGTAGTAACTACACTACATCAGACACTATGAACGTGAAGAATATACCACATCACACTATCGCCCGATCACTATACTGCACAACAAATCGCATGAGGGTATTTTGATCGACAATATCAGCTCTTCTTCAAACACATCAAGAACTCAGGTATCAAAGTAATCTTTAGAACGATGCACGAGATGAATGGTTGATGGTATCCACGATCATGAAATCCTGAACAGTTCAAAAAAGCACGAATTCACATCTACCAACTTTCTCGTCAAGTGTGACTGGATCAAAGTCAGATATTATTTGATTTTTCTACCAATGGATGGGATATGCCTACAGTATGATGACAAACAGCACACCAATGAGCAGACCTTATTAAATGTACACCTCAACTCAAAAAGAGTACTAATTGTATCTCGTGGGAAGACTACTATCCATGAGACGAATATGTAGATATGATGGGAGTAACATTTTATAATTGGGGTAAAGCAACAAGCAATAGACAACGACTCACACCAAAACAAATCATGGAAGAGCAACAGTTTAGAATATTTGCAAGACTCAAAAGCAAAAATAAACCAATCATCATTGATGAAGTAGGAACAACTAGCATACGATATCATGCTCATTATGATCGTACTGCATCACTAAATCACTATCAAAGTAATTCTGGAGCAAACCTCAAAAACATCCGACTAACACAACTCACAAATCGAGCCAAGTCTAAACCCGAAATCGCAGCACTGAGTTACTTCAATGTAGATAGAACAATAGGTCTAGCTTGGGAAAATTCATGAGAGGCTGACCGATCCGCTATTGATCTAGTCAATGATAGATATTATCACAACATCATGAGACTATATCAATGATGAAACACCAACCTCATCAAACTATTTATCACACCAGAACAAAAGAGAAAAGAAAAGATTGGAACGCGAAAGAAAGGAGTGGTGAAGAAGAAGGTGGTGAAAACTAATGAGAAGAATCTTGTAGCTGTTTCAGCTCATTAAGTGTAAATATAAATGTATCAGCAATACGACCACCTGAATCAACAATAGAGACAGTAAATCACGACTCTGAATCTAATTTTGTAGTCAAAGTAAGTCTAATATTTTGGTCTTGGATAAGGTTTTTGATCTCTTGCTTGTCACGATGATCATCAGGGGAAGATAAAATATCAATCATAGATTGATCCAGTCAGAGACATAGGATAGGCATTGTAATTTCCTCTTCAAGGAGAGCCATTGTTTTAAAATCCTCTTTATCAGTACCAATAATACTAAATTCATCAGTGTCTGGATTGAGACAAACATAATATATCTTCATATCCATTTGCTCAGTCGAATCATAGTTTTGATCAGAATCACTAAGGTAATGATATTTGTATAATTTAATTGTTGGATCCGTACCTCTAAAGTAATAAGAGCGCTGAGGATCGAAGTCACTAGTAAGCGATTTTCATCGATCTCCATAAAATCCCCTCATAGAATTTATGAACTGATCTTTTTTCAAAAAAGAAACATAATCATTCCTAGACTGTACGCGCACCAATCACAACAAAAATGATGGACGAAGAACAAAAGCATAGCCCAGCAACATGACAGATAGATAAGACAATATAGGATTATAAATCTTATGAAGCAAGGTGAGATTGTGCAACCTCTCACACTCTATCAGAAGATCAAGTATATCACTAAGTTCTTCATCAAAAGACTTAATATCTGCGTCTTGACGAAATATTTGTTCGTCTACAATAACATCTATGAGTCATCATCTAAATTCTAAAAAATCATTAAGTAATGTATTAGTTTGATTATTTATTTGATTCGCAATAGGAGATGATACATCACATAACAGCTGCTTTGATTTGTCTAGGTTTTGTTCGCGGAAAAGCTGCCATTGTTGATAATTATTCACACATTTATCTATCTCAACAATATAAAAGAGTAACATCGGACGATAATGACTAAGTTGAGGAAAAGCAAACAACGCCCCAAACATATAATTTAGATATGATTTCAATGTAGTCATCTCATGAATGATTTGTTGACTTAAGACAAAATCTTCAGCACAACTCAACAATGCCATAAGAGCAACATTGTATTGATAAAGATACTGGGTATTAATCTTATCGAGCATTCCTTGCATGTCACCTTGACAGGTAGGTTGACGATAAGAATAATTCTTAATTCCAAAGTCGTAAGGTGATGTATTCATATAAAAAATATTACAAGTCAAATAATAAATAGGTATTAAGGAAACGATGATTAACCCATAGTACCCACCCTATTCTAAATATCAACCATATTTTCAGTCTATTTCACTAGTTTGAATCTCCAGTTAGGAGACT
>JAYSSF010000043.1:0-6749 GCA_043720715.1 bacterium | reverse complement strand
ACTAGTCATATAGTACTGTTTCTTAGCTTTTTTGCTAGTGAAAATTGATTATTTTAGTGTTATTTTAGAGGTAGGTTTTGCAGTGTTTCCTTAATTTAAGATTAAATTAGAATTTAAGTCTAGCTTTATTTTTAAGCGGTATTTTTATATGTTCATCATAGTTTTCATACTCTTTCAAATATTAGCGATCATACACTCATATGATACTTCTCTCAAAAGATCATAAAAGTTTTTCATACTTGATTGAAGTCATCTATTTCTTTTTCGCATTTCATATTTGGGAAACTCTTTTTTGAGTTCCTTGTATTCTTTAAGAAGCTCTCTCAATAATTCAGCATCATTCCAAATTTGTTCAGGATCATAAGATTTAATCATCTTCTGAGTTACACGATTGGATCTTTCATAGCCATTTGCAATACGAAATAGTTTATTATATCTTCATTCTTTTCAGGATAGGGACATTATTCCATTTACTACTTTATTAAACCTTACTCTGACAAATCATTGGTGTTTGGGAAGTAATTTACTAAATTCTTCAAATGCTTGTTGATGAAGTCATTGTTCATAATATTCTGTAGCACGCTGATATGTCTTATGCTCATCATCATTAAAAGTTTGAGCGTATCAACTATAAAACTCATCTCGATGTTTTTTATCTCTAGTATCTTCTATCTCATAGTACTTGACTTCAAAATCAGGGACATAGTCGGTAGGGATCTGAGATGGTGGTTTTGCTACAGTATTATTCCAGTATATTGTGTATTGGTCCATAAATTCTTCTAATTGAATTTTCTTAAGTCAATCTTGTATCAATCTTTTGAAGATAGCACCAAAAGCCTCGTCACTGGTGTCATGAGTGATATTATTTTCAAGAGAAGATCGATTTCATTGAGAGCATATTACACAATATATCTGTTTCATCATCTCTAATGAGCGTGATGCATTATTCTTTCTTTGAAGGGTCTCTGCCGATATTAATGCCATACGCTAAATGGTATAAAATTAAAGAAGTCATTTTCTATGCTGTTTATGAAGATGCTCTCTCGTAGAATCGATAAAGTGATCAGATGGATATTCGGTATTAATTGCTCAATATCCTTTCAAAACACATAGTCAGTGTTGATTGATGAGGTCAATATGTCTCATTACAACATCATCCAAGGCGTAGTCGATATGAATCAAAACACAGCAAATAAGGCAGTCCTGTTTAATATCTATAGATTCTAATATTCGTTTAGGATCCGCAAGACATTGCTTGATATATTCTACGATTCAATCATCTAAATAAGATTTATTTTGATGATAAAGGATAACATAGTATCTAAGTTTACTTCATACTCATCATAGAGCGGATCAGACATAGGAGTCGTCTCATAGATCAATCATATTTTTAGTATTCATTGAGATTTTTAATCGGTTAAATTTATATTAAGCCTAATTATATGATAATCCATAATATACGCACAATAAGCGTCTTTCTCATTCATAGAGCTCTTTTCACTTCTTCGTGAGAAATGATTGTATCTGACTTACATCATAGATTTGTTTGAGATTGCGAATATCTTGAATATTGCCATATCTCATCACCTTAAATATTGTTGTTAGTGGTTGCTGTACAAAGTTAATATCAAAAATCTCCCAAAATAGCTTTGGGTCAAATACTGATGCAGTAGTTTCGATCACTTTCATAGGACTATTATAGTCAGTCAATTTCTGTTTGCAAGGCTATTTTCCATTCACCACAGCCCCATCTTTGAGTCTAATCACCTCATCTGCGAACTGGAGCAATGACTTGTCATGCTCAATCATCAAGATCGTATCACCTCTATCCAAGAAATGCTTGAGAACATATAAGAGTTTCTGGATATCTTCAGGATGGAGACCCACTGTCGGCTCATCGAGGAAGTAGATGGAGTGGCCTTTGTATTGTTTCAAGAGATGCTTCACAAGCTTCAATCTCTGAGATTCTCATCATGAGAGGGTGTGAGCTGCCTGACCAAGCTTAATATATCACAGGCCGATGTCGACCATGATCTTGAGTTCTTCTTCGATAAATCCAATCTCTGAGAAGAAGTCATGGGCTTCGTGGACATACATCTCTAAGATCTCATTGATGGTCTTACCATGCCAGCGCACCGTCAGGATCTCTGATTTATACCTCTTACCCTTACACAGTGTACATGGGACATAAGTATCAGGGAGGAACTGAAGTTCGACCTTTTTGATACCATAACCGTCACACTCAGGGCAACATCATTTGTCAGAGTTGAAGGAGAAGTAGGAGTCAGTAAATCATAGGATCTTGGCATCTTGCGTACCAGCAAACATCTTACGGATATTATCAAATACACCGATAAAGGTCGCAGGACAGCTACGAGGCGTCTTACCAATACTAGACTGATCCACATAGATCACATTGGATACTGTGTCATATCCAGTGATGTCAGTCACCTTGATTTCTTCCATAAATTTAACCATTGCTTGTGTTTCCATCTCAGCGTATTCTTCTTTGCGTACGGCAGTCGAGGTGAGGATATCCTTCCATGCGATACCCTTTTGCATCATGGCGAGACGGATATATCACTGGACGTACTTGAGTCTATCTTCGAGGAACTTGTATAGCGTATGATACATTAGTGTCGTCTTACCCGCACCACTTGGTCCAGTGATAATGGTAAAACTACCTAGTCTGACTGCTGTGTCGATATGCTTGAGGTTATGTTCATGCGCACCATGGATGGCGAGTCTGTATGGTGATGGTAGATGATCAAACTTGATCTTCACTTCCTTACGACCAGTCACATACTGAGCAGTGAGCGTGTCAGTCTTGATGAAGTCAGGATATGGTCCAGAGAATACAAGTTCTCCTCAGAAATCTCCCGCACCAGGACCAATTTCCACTACCCAATCAGATGACTGGATAAATTCTTCGTTATGTTCCACCACGACGATCGTGTTACCCATATCTTTGAGACTACGAATGGCGGTGATCACTCTCTGGATCTCATCATCATCAAGTCCGATCGTCGGTTCATCGAGCACATACATGATACCCGTAAGCTTGTTACCCAGTTGCTTGGCAAGTCTGAGTCTTTGGATCTCTCATCATGATAGCGTATCCATACTACGAGCGAGGTTGATGTATGCCAGTCACAGATTTTGGATGGTCTGAGATCTCTCGAGCAGCGGTCACAAGATACGGTCGATGAGCTGAATCGGTTTAGTAGTAGTTTCTTTATATGTTTCGAGGAACTGGACAAGGTCACGGATCGGGAGTTTTTGGAGTTGGGCTAAATTATAGCGAGCAGAAGAGAGCGAGAGGTCGGAAGGGGTCGGAAGAGTTGTAGGGACATCGCTCTTGGCGTGTCCGTTTAGATTTCATTTTTTGACCATACAGATCTCGCCCATTGTTTCACCACTTGCAAATGTGCATGTTTCAGTTTCTCATTCTACTACCTCAAAACCATATTCTTGGTAAAATTTGATAGCATTAGTATTATAATCTACTACATAAAGATAAATATCTTGGTTTTCATGTCATTGAAGAGTAAGATCCATTAGTTTAAGACCAATTCATTTTCATTGATATCAGTTAAATAAATACACTCATCATAAATTTAATCTTCATTGATTTTCCCAAACTGAATATTTAAATCAAACTATCTTTCATTGATCTTTGACGACTAAAATATCCCTTCATCAACTGATGATATCTTTTACTTTTTCAATATTTGATTCTTTTTTTGCATCAAATTTCTCTTCAATCGATTTTTTAGAAACCTGTAATTTCTTTACATAAGTCTCAAGTCGTGCTTGCTTTCTTGCTGCTTCAAGTTCCTCAGCATCTTCTGGCGTTGCAAGCTCGATAGTAATTCATTTTCATAGCTGGATTGCTTCGTCCCTCGCAATGACGGTGCTCAGAGAATCCGGACGCGCCACGAGCACGTCCCTACGCAGATCATTTTCCAAATCCCCCTTTCATTCACCCTTAATAAGGGGGACTACATTTCATTCAAGATTTTGTCCGATTTTTCTGGATTTTTCTGATTTATCCGACGGAAGCTCAAGAAACACATTCAAACTCTCGGGTCTGAGTCTATCTCCATGACACGCTTCGCATGGTTTGAGGTTGAACATACTCTGGAAGTCGACACCAAGTACTCATTTGTTATACTGAGAGGTGAGGATATCATTGAGTCCACGATAGGTGATGGTCATATATTTGCCTCACTGAGCGATACGCAGCTGCTCCCCATCACCATCAATCACCACTTGGATAAAGTATTCAGGTAGGTCAGACCATCTGGATTTATCATTGATACCGTATTTCTGTGCGAGTTTGGCGAGGATCTGCTGACCAAGAGATGAGTCCTTCCATGGGATGATGGCTTCCATATATGGTGACGCAGTATCAATCACAGCCGTCAGGTCCACATCGAGTGTCTCACCGATACCGTGACAGGTCGGACATGCTCACTCGATACGGTTGGGCGAGAAGTGCTGAGTGGTAAACTCAGGATAGGTGATATTACAGTGAGGACAGAAGATTTTGTCGGTGTATCGAGAGATGGTCTGACTGCTGTCGTAGACATCCTTACCAATCTTCATGCTGGCTCAGTCATCCACGTCTGCTCACTCCAGGGTCTGATAGATACCAAATTTGGTTCATTCATTGAGGAGTTTGACGATATCTTCACGCATACGATCATGATTTTCATCGCTGACAGTGATACGATCGAAGATCCCATATACCTTGATCGGGAAGAACTTATCGGGAATTGCGGGACTCTCAAGGTAGAAGTATTCCACGATCGAGTTATCCTCAAGGAGTGTTAGATACCTCGTATATCATTCACTACGATCCATACGAGTACGGTTGCGCTTGATGAATTTTTGAAACTCTTTGAGACTATCATAATTACCAATCTCCTGGAGGATGTAGATCTTCTCATCACGATGTTGGTCATAGATCTGCTTCATAATTCACTCGACTGACTGAGCACGGATCGGCTCTCCACAGCTGTAGCAGTATGCGTCTCACACTTTGGCATACAGCAATCTCAGATAATCATCAATCTCAGTGAGCGTACCTACCGATGATCTCACATTACCTACACGCTTGTTCTGCTCGATCGCTACCGCTGGCGATAGTCCTGAGCTATATTCGATCTCAGGCTTTGCTCCAAGATTAAAAAACTGTCTGAGATAACTACTCAGCGACTCGATATAACGAAACTGTCCTTCTTTATATAATGTATCAAAGGCAAAACTTGATTTACCACTACCACTGACACCAGTGACGGTGATGATTTGGTTCTTCGGTAGATCAATATCTATTCACTTGAGGTTATTGGTGGTCACACCCTTGAGGATGATCTTCTCGCCGGGAGGAGTATGGATATAATCCGGATTATGAACATGAACCGGCTGACTAAAAACCTCGATATGGTCAGAGTCGTATGTTTTGCGCTTGAGTGTTTGTCTGGGCATGTATCAGATATGAAAAGTTAATAAAACTCGTATTTTCGTCATCGCGAGGAGGTACGACGTGGCGATCCATATTTTTTTATTTTCAATTTACTGGATTGCTTCGTTCCTCGCAATGACGAAATACCGCGAAAGACGACTCTCAAGTATATGGTGATTGAGTGGTAAATTGCAAGAAGAAAAAACCCAGCGAATAAAAATTCGGCTGGGCTCTCGTGTCAGGAGATATTATAATTTAGAGATAAGCATCTCCAGAGCTGAGGTGAGTCCTATATCATCAAGATTGATTCTAGTCTCAGGTTTATTTTTGACCTGAACGAAATCCTGCCCAATAGAGCTCAGTATTTCACAACTGATATTTCCATTTGTGAGCTTTCTCTCTATTTTTTTTTGGTCTGCAGGGCTTAAGTCCCACTTTTTACTTTTCCCAAAGACAATTAGGCTATAACCCCTAGGGATGGTTATAAAACCTTTATCTGGATAACCTACCTCAGGATCTAAGGCCAAGCAGCCGGTAGATATAGCATCCCCTCCTGAGGGTTTCCCCCGGAAGCCACTATTGTGATTTACTTTAATGCCTAGTATTGCCTTTCTTGGAAAAGGCGTTTGATTAAATTTCATTTTAGGAAATATTTTTATTTTTTTGAGAGAAATTTGTAGTAGGCTTTCTCTCAATAGCCTTTGTCCATAGTGAATTTACTAGCCCGCCATGACGGGTATATCTTGCGATAGTATTGTTGCAGGCTCCGAATTTTTTGCCACAACTACTAATTACAACGATAGTCTGATTGGGTTGTATTCTCTTTTTAAGAGTAATTTCCACATAACCAGTTTTTTGAAGCTCTATTTTTATTTTATTAATCTGAGCAAGCCGAGCTTCTTTATGAGCTTGCTCTTCATTTTTTTCGTGGAAAACACGAATATTGAGTAGGGCACTACGCCTAAGTTTTGATCCCATAAAAAAAAGGGGGGGGGTTAAGGTGAAAAATTTATTTTAATGATCTCTCTGACACGAGAAGCTATTGTATACTCATATGAGTTTGGAAGTCAAGAAGATATTATTTATCGTGCGTATAGAATCTTATTTTTGGTTTTTTATCTCACTCCAAATCTCTTTATCCCAAGCCAAAGAATATACATATTATAAAAAAGTATCTAATATATGACTCTCTTCCCGATCTTAGTCTGAGGGGCGTCAGCCCCTCGTGCTTGGGTGGACAAATCTTGCTGCTAATTTTTTCTTGTAATTTGATTTGTGTTTG
>JAYSSF010000042.1:0-19982 GCA_043720715.1 bacterium | reverse complement strand
TATATAGGAAATTGAAACTTTTCAAATCACTCAGTTCTGGGTGATTTTTTTTCGTGAAACGAAAAAAGTAATCAACAAGGATCTGGTTTGTAGGTTATTTCTACTTTTTCTAAATACAAAATTCTCAACAGCTCAAGTCTGTTGTTTCAAGGTACTACGTAGTTTAGGATGTATCAAAGTATTTAGGCTCATATCATGGTATCATGATGGCTGATTTTTTGTAGATTCCTCAACAGCTACATTTTGCTACATCAATTCCAGTGAGTTGGTATAATCTCATTCTATAGTTTGATGCCACTTTAATCGAACATTCTTGTTTTCAAGTATGTCTTGTGAGAATCCTAAGATATTTCTTTTTTGTGCGATGAGCAAATATGCCTGAATAATAAACCATCTTAAAGTACTTATTTGGTATGTGTTGTAGTAATAGTCCAATAAATTCATTTGCTGATGCTGTGATTTCCTTTTGTTCTCAATCATACTTATCAATATATTCAAATGTGATATTTTCTCAGTCATAATTTCTGATGCGAGATTGTGCAATTACTGGTCTTTTAAGGTAGCGACCAATATATGATAATACTTTCTGAAAGGAATCAGCTTTTTTTGAGAAGTGAATATACCAAGATTTAAGTTCCTTGTCTTCATTTTTTAGCTTTGATATTTCCTTAAGAAAGAGTAGTTCTTCGTGTTGTTTTTGTCATGTAAGATTTAACCTTACTCGCTCATTGAGCGCTTTGAGTAGATATCATTTTCGTGAAGCTAATACTCACATAAATGGGATGTATCATACATGCTTAAATGTGTTGTAAGAAGTAATTCATCATGCAGTAAGCATCATGTGAACATGGGTATTTCGATTAAGTTTTGCTCCAAAAGTGTGTAATATAGAAACCATTCAGGGTTTGCACTTATATTTTTTGACGAAAAAAATATGATACGGCATTTGAGGCGACTAATGGCATGATTTTGAGGACTTGACGATGTCTTTTGAAAAATGGACAAAGCTCTTGAGGAACTGTAAAAATAAAGTGATTATAATGTAGTCATTGAGGTCGTCGAGTAATAAGATTTTTAAGTCGTTTGTCTGATGCTGGCTTAGAGCAAGAATTACAAAATCTCGACTTGCAAGTAAAGGCAATCTTTTTATCATCATGACATGAGTTGCAGGTGAGCGTCATAAATCAAAGCTCTCATGTTCCGCATTGTAAAACTTTCTCTACTGTTTTGATTGTATGCTCTCTAATGTTTCATTCGTATTGTGATTGAAACTGAGATCGATGATCTTGCATAATTCATTTGATTGAGATTCATGTAACTGTTTCTATGGTATAGGTTATAAGAAGTAAAATTCTTGTTTTGCCACCTATACCATACAGATTGTTGTGTGAATTTCTTTGTAATATACAAAAACCCCAGCGGCGGAGCGCTGGGGCTATTTTAATAATATTAGTTATTTGTGAGTAATTTGTCTTGATCTTGGCTAATTTCTAAAAGCTTACTATTGATTAATTTTCTTGCCCTATCGCGTGCTCCTTTTGTATTTTTTGTTATCTTACTAATTTCTTCGCTTATGATAGAGTGTGCCGTATCATATTTGGTTTTTGGTATTGTAAAAGATATATTATTAGCGTGATCATTAATTACTATCGTATTATCCTCTTTGTATGAATCATATCACATCACCATAAATAATGGAACTTTCTTGATCTTATAGTCAGTATCGTCATTGTGATGCTCTTTTTTGGTAGCTGGTGACACTGTATCTTTATCTATTTTAGGTATGATGGCACGATTTATCTTTTTATCATTAGTTGATCGATGGCTTGGATCAGCGACACGATTATTTTCCATTTCCTTTGGATTACAAGCAAACATATGCCATATCAAAAAACTCGCTGTTCATAGAATTTTTAAATCTTTTATTGCGCTTTTAAATTTTTCAGGAGATTCCATGGATGAAATATGAATTAAAAAAATTATATTAATTAATTTAATACTAATGTCAAGCATTATGCACCAAAGTTTCTTGCACTGGAGATAGAGTCAAACCATGTGATCGACTCAGCCACCTCGTCAGTCGTGAGTGCTGGGTATAGTGTGGGTGTGAAATACAACTCTGCGTAACCAATCCACCATGACATAAAGCCACTAAGGCGACGAGATGTATCACCTTTGGTCCTCAAGACGAGGTCTACTGGTGGGATATCAGCGAGATCCATACATGAGCTCAGGGCGTCTTCGGTAATTTCTTTGCCTGACTGGATCAGAGCTTGTACTCATCTGAGGATCTCATCTCTACCACTATAGTTGATCGCAAAGATCATCGTCTTGGGACTATCGGGAAAATGAAATTTAGCTGTTTGAGACGCAAGATACTCCAAGAAATCTGACGAAATTCATGTTGGGTTTCCGATCCGTTTGAAGTTTACCTTATATTTGATGAGGATTTCATCAATTGCTTCTCCGCATATTTTATAAAGCTGAAACAGATATGTAGTTTCTTCATCAGGACGTTTCTTGAGGTTTTCGGTAGACATTCATCGTCCGGTAAATACATCGATGGGAGTCTGACCAAAAATATATTCAGCAATATTGACCGTAGTTTCTACTGATGTGAGATATCATTCAAATACTGATACGCCATTGGCTTTGGCCCATGTTCTGTTGCCATCAGGGATAATTGCGATATGCTTTGGATAATTCATATATAACAAAAAAATTGTAAGAGATTTCGTGAATTTATAATCATTATCGTGCTTAATGCAACTAGTTGATCCCTTGTTGTGAGAGATAAACTTGGATACTACTATTGCCTTCGAGTACTGACATAAGACCGCCATTGCGCGCACGATCCAGCGATGTTGATCTACCTCCACGGATGATTTGGAACGCGTCAGTATAGCGTATAATATTAGCGTATTGAGGATCATATCATTGTGCTTCAAAGCGTGATGCAAAGGGAGATAATAGGTTATAGGTTATAGGTCCACCCTCACGGGCATTTACTGTTGCTCATAACTGAGAACTATCTTTTCAGTTGTTTATTGTTGAAGCATTGATCATGTCATCAGTGTATACTGAGATGAAGCGACCCATAGCGGTGATAGTAGCATCACTGCGCTTGTTGATGACAAATCACCACAGTCTCAGAGGATAGTAGTTGGTCTCGATGGGGAACTGATCATATGAGATCGTAGACTGTCGTGATGGCGGGAGTCTCATGAGGTCAGTCAGATATCCAAATCCATAATGAGAAACCGTAAATCTGACCAAGCATGCAGCAACTGTCTCACGACAAATTGGGAACTTTTCAGCGATGGTGTCAATAGTTTTCGCCATACGCTGATATGATCGTAGCTGTGTCGCATCAGCGAGCGTGGTGAGTTGCTCGAGTAATGATTGATCATTGCCAAACTGTATCATCATCTGATGGAGGATTTCGGTGTATCATGGATATGGTTCTTTGCCTGCACGCAGTAGTGCCTTATCAGCAGCACCGATACCGATAGCAAGCGGTAGTGATCCAGCTGTGGTACTATCGCTGGTGTTGATGAGGATATCGTTAAATAATGCTCCTCGTGAACCACCAACAGGATGCTTGGGCCCATGATAGGTGACGATTGGGTCAAGTCCATAAGGGATCATCGTCCAGTGAGAATCATAGATTACATCGATCACACGAGATAGTAGAAACTGATCAATCGGCTGCGCATACTCAAATGCAAGAGCGCATCACTGTGTACAATCATTGGCACGATCAGTGGAGATGAGTGAGAGGTCTACACTGCCGCTGGCCATCATTTTCCATAGTTGATCATGATAGTTTGCCCCTGTGATCACTACTCGTTTGATGAGGATGTTGTCTGACTTAAGCATTTGTTGGGTCTTGTCCATACTTGTCTGTTCAAATCGATCAGGGATTGCGATATTGAGAGTTTCAGGTTTCTCGAGTTTGACAGGGTTAGAAGATCAGAGGATTGGTTTTGTAAACTGTTGTGTTGGTATTGTGTCATAAACCTCCCCCGACCCCTCCTTATCAAGAGGGGAGGCATTGTTATCAGTGTTTGTATTCCCGCCTCCAGTGAAGATACTCACAAACCCTCGCCACATCAGTCATATGAAGATTGGGATCAAGAGGATCAGTCACAGTTTTAGGTATTTGGAGTTAGTGGGCATTATAGATTTGTTGGTGTTGGAGGAATAGGAGTAAGTTTTTGTTGTCTATATTTATGTAAGACCAATAATAGTCATGATATTAAATGAGTGATACTAAATCATAATACTAGTCTTGGTAAGATGTCTTTTCGTGTATAAATTTCATAGAAAATATGCATTCAACCACAATCATCTAGATCATTATTAAATGGTCTTCAGGTATTTTGTCCTAAAGCAATATTTGTGGAAAAATAAAGAATAATGATTCATAAAATTATATATCGCAATATTTTTATATAGTTTTTTGGAATGAAATTTTTATTAAAAAATTGTAATATTGATGCTATAAATATAGTTAGAATACAACTATATAGATAAAGGTAAGGAGACATGAATGCCTGTAGGAGATCTTTCTGTGTCCATAATTCATAACGAATAACTCACTCACTAATTGTTGGTATGCATGATGTAGCGTATATAGTATTATCTCAGAATAGTATTCCAAAAATTACTAATACAAATCAATAGAGAAATAGTTTTTTGAAGAGAGTAGTGAACATGGTGGTGGGATTAAGGGTGGGGTAGATAAATAGAGTTAAATTTCTAATCGATCTCGAATTGTCTCAGGAGTTATAGTCTCAAATGTATAGTTGTCATATGAATTGCTAAACTGCGATGGTGCGATTACTGATTTTTTGCTATTGTACTTGATCTCAAATGCATGCAGTGATCCACTATGATCTTCAATATAGTCAACCTCTTGCTGGGTACGAGATCTCCAGAAATAGCGATTCATGGATTTTTTGTTGTATTCAATATATTTGAGTCTCTCGACGATGCAAAAGTTTTCTCGTAATGCTCATACATCATTTCTCACAGCTACAGGATTATAATTTGAGATGAGGGAATTTCTGATTCCTAGATCATAGAAATAGATTTTTTTACCTTTAGTAATTTCTTTGCGAGGATTGGTAGAGTAACTTGGAAGGCGGAAAATGACAAAACTCTTCTCGAGCAGATCAATATATTTTTCAATACTTTGTTGATGCATTCATAGCTTCTGTCCCAGTTCGCTATATGATACTTCTTGTCCGATTTGTAGTGCGATTAACCTCAGTAGATCAATGAGTTTTTGGGATTGTTTGATCTGATCAAATGCGAGTATATCCTTGAACAGATATTGATTGGTTAGAGTATCGAGATAGTCTTGCTGCTGTGATTGCTGTTGATCGATAATATCTGGATACGATCCGTAGATGAGTAGGTCATTGAGACGTTCTTTGGTGCTGAGATATGACTTTTTGTTGACGATTTCACCCAGACTCAGTGGATAGAGTGTAAAGATCTTGATCCTACCAGTGAGTGGTTCACTGATTTTATTGGCAAGATCAAAGCTGGATGATCCAGTCGCGATGATCTGTCCATCTCGATCACTATCATGAAGAACCTTGATGTGAAGTCAGATATTAATGATTCTTTGTGCTTCATCAATGATGATGATCTTTTTGCCTTTGACAATCCTATCAATACTTGCTCCGTCGGCAAATGCCACATCTGTGTGTTGGTTGAGTTTATCACCACTGATGGTGATGACTTGATCGCCATAATCCTTGGTGATTTGCTGGACTAGTGTTGTTTTACCCACTTGTCTCGGGCCGTAGATGATGATCGTCTTACCGCCAAAGAGTGACTCGCGGATCTGTGATTCGATGATACGATTATAGAAATACATACTCAAAACTATAATGAAATATAAAAATACCTATGTAAAACTATAATGAAGTCAGGACTAAAATGCAAGTCACAGTTTCAGGTAGTTGGAGGTAGTGGGCATTATTTATGAAAAAATTATTGTAACTCTATTGCATAATTAATTTGTAATCAAGAATTTGCAATTGTTGTAAGGAATTCATGATCCATCCAAAGATGTCCTATATTTCATTGTCATGAGTCAGTATAGCATGTTATAAAAATTCTTTTGTCTCGTTCATGATCTCTAAGATTAGGTAGGTCGTTGTTGATAAAATTAGAAAGTGATTTATTTGGTGATATGTATGGTGGATATTTATTGAGGTATGAATCAATTATATCATCATACCAGCTTGATAATTTAAATCGTGGTTTAGACCCAGAGATCGATCATTCTTCATAAATACGTATTTCAATAAAGAATTTTTTTTCTCATTCAATATAATACAAAAAACTATCTTTATTTTCTCCATAGTTTTCTGAGTATGCTAATTGTGGTATTCAGTTCACAATACGTGGTTTGATATTTTGAAAATATCATTTAGATTCTTTTAATAATTCAACTACTATTTGATTTGCTTTTTCAAGATTAGTCATAATTTATATGTAATTAATAAAATATTTGTATATCGTATAAAAGTCGTAAGTTATTACAAGCAGCACATAAATTTGTTTATATGAAAATTTAAAAAATCCCTTGATATATATATATAGAGACATAATTATAAGAGTAATTGCAATACTGCAAAAAGCAAAAGTTTCATAATTTTATGAGTAAATTACAGCAACTATCCACATCGGATGTTCGCAAAGTAGCAGAAGAGCTTGATTATTCTTCGATTGAAGATCTCAAGCACTCAGCTGGCGTTGGTCAGGGTCAATACAATACAAATGTAGATCCTGATAATGGTGAATTAGTTTTCACTCCTGTAAATCGAGGAAATGGTCCAGATGAAATTCGTAGTGGTATGTCTACTTCAGTTCGTCCTTAACTACCAATTGTTCTTCAAATAAATATCTGCCGTTTGCGGCAGATATTTTAACATTTATAAAAAACTACTTTTGAGTGGTATTGTTTGCTACTACTTGATCATCGATGATAACTTGATCTTGAGAAGCTTCCTCGGGTAGACTTTCTTTAGTTTGAGGTTCGAGATTTTCAGGTTCTGCTTCTGGCTCGGTGAGATCTTCGATTACTTCTTCTCACTGGGTCTGGGTGTCGTCGAGTGAGTTTGTTTCGTCGTCGGTAGATGTATCATCGGTCATTTCTTCGTCAGTTATATATTCTGTATCAGTCATTTCTTCGCTATCAGTGATGGTATCGTCTATGACTCATTCTTCTGGTGCAGTTTCTTCTTGCTCTGAAGCGATTTCATCAGTTGTGGCACTATCAAAGTTTGTGCTTGCTTCGTCATCAACTGTGTCGTCTATAATCTCCTCTCATTGGTTTTGGGTGTCGTCAGATGAGTTTGTTTCGTCGCTTTCATAAACCTCCTCCGACTCCTCCTTACCCTCAAAAGGATTCCCTTCGGTCTCAAGAGGAGAGTTGTTCTCGGAGATTGTATCGTCAGTTATGTATTCTGTATCAGTGATTTCTTCGCTATCAGTGATTGTGTCGTCTGTAGTTTCTTCCGATTCGACTTGGCTTTCATCTGTAGCAGTCATATCATCTGAGCTTGCGTCTGTTCATTCGCCAGTAACATTTGTGTCATCAATAACTTCTTCTCACTGGATTGCTTCGTCGCTCGTATCCTCGCTTCTCGCAATGACGGAGTCGTCTGTGGATTGGTCTATTGAATCTCAACCAAACCCTCACCCGGCTTCGCCACCCTCTCCCAAAGGAGAGGGATCGGGGGTGAGGTCTTCGTCGCTGCTCACATCATCAGGTAAGATGCCCAGACGTGCTGAGATTTCAGCTTCGACAAACTCTCTCTTACGACCGTATTTTTTGGCAGAGTATTCTTTGAGGATTTCTCATACCTTTGGGTTTTTATAATCTTGTGACCAGAGCGAGTCGATCGAGAAGACACGAGAGGTAGCGTTGTTGATATTCATCTTGAGGTAGGTCTTGAAGTTAGAAATACCGATGATATCTTGAGCTGACAAGACTGGTGCGTATTCTTTTTCAAGGAATTCAGCATCAGGAGCACCTACCTTAAATGATTGCATGGTTCCTACATTACCGAAGACGGCATCTTTGACTCATGTTTTGCCTGTGTCTCCGATATTCTCCTTGGCTCATCCATCCAGCTGTCAGATATACTGGTGGGCCATAATCAGAGCAAGATGATATTTTCTGGCTTCAGAGAGGATATCTGCAAATGCTTCCGTCACAAAGTTCTGGAACTCATCCACATACAGGAAGAAGTCACGACGTTGCTCTTCGGGAATATCTGCACGAGACATCGCACCGTTGGCGATTTGCGCCACGATGATCATACCTAACAATGATGTATTTCTATCTCCGATCTTACCCTTCGATAGATTAACCAATAAGATTTTACCTTCATCCATACACTGGCGGAAATTGATGACTGACTGAGTCTGACCGATGATATTTCTCATAATACGGTTGGTCGAGAAGTCGACGAACTTGGCAGTCAAGTACGGGATGATTTCTTCCTTTTCACGATCACCGATACTGGCATAGGTCTTTTCCCAGAAGTTACGCACAATCGCATTTGTCACCTTTGCTACTTTATATTCTCTATATGCTTCATCGGTAAACAACCTCGGAATATCCAAAATCGTCGCTGGGTCATCAAAATCCTCCAGGAGAGTCAGGCTACCAAATTTAAAATATTCTTGTAATCTTGGACCAAATACCTCAGGACCAAACAGCTTGAGGAACATCTGAGTCGCATCATTGACCACACGATCGGCTTCGTTGATATTGGTGATATGATACAGATTCAGACCCATTGGGCGTTCTTCATCACCAGCGTTGAAATAGATTACATCTTTGGCACGAGATGCAGGGATATAGTTGAGCACAGATTCGACGAGATCTCCATGTGGATCGATCATACAGAAGCCATCTCCATTCCACGCATCTTGACGAGCCAGGAAGTCGAGTAACACAGACTTACCTCAACCAGACTTACCGATAATATAGTGATGTCTACTACGATCCTTGCGCTTGATATACACTGGCGTAAACTTGTTACGATAGACATTGACTCCGACCAGTGATCCATCTTTAAATATTTTGAGACCAGTCTTGGTGACTGATGTGGTCATGTTGACTGTCTTGGTGCCATCTGGGGCAGTGATGATCTGATCAGCTGCGATATCCTTGTGTTTGATAGGATCATATGTGACAACTTCTACCACATCTTCAGTCTTAGTGCCTACTGCCCAGTGATTACTGTCCGCAAATAGTGCTGGTACTTTACCATCTCTAAATGATTCACTAATACTACCAGTGACAATATACCCACTGTCTTCAGTCAGCTCAGCCAAATTATCAGGAGCAGAGAGTACTTTATAGTCCATCCACTTGATGATCGGGCTACGGTTAAACAATCCATCAGGAAAGTGAAACAGTGATGAGAGAGCATTTTCAGAGAAGATATTCTTCTGGAAGAAGAATCCAATCAAGTGGAACTTCATTGCAATAATCCAAAATGGCTCAAGAAACCGCTCAAACATATCACCGAGGATCTGATTATGATCAAGTTCGTTGTTGTATTCATCTTTATAGACGACGAATGTGGATGCAATATTTCTCATATTTTCTTTGAGTCTGTCTTGATCATCACTTGCTCCCGCAAGCAATAGTGACGCTTGGAAGGCATTTTTACCAGCTTCTTCCCCCATGATATTGAGAGCTTCCTCTTTACTTTTGGTCATACGGACCATATCCTTACCTCACTCAGTGTTTTGAGCTGCAGGGTCTTTTTTCTTAAATATCTTGATAATATTGAGTGGATTGAGCCAGTGATATCGATGTGTAGGGTCAGTATACTTACTATCATTACGATAGAGTCACTCTGACCGCTGGAGAGCCTTATGATTAAACGAATCTCCTACAGGTTTGATACTGATCTGAATGGTAAAAATATCTTCATTACTGATTTTACTGATTGTATCGATGACATTGTTGAGTGGATCATCCTCGAGCTGCTTGTAGGTTCTGATAGGGAAAACAGGATCTTTGACTGGTTCCATAACAATCACATCCTCATACTTCCTCCCGAAGAAGTCTGGCTTGGCCGTAATCTCGATCGTAGATTCAGAGTACTGCGCAGAGATAGCTCCCTCGACGATACTCTGATACTCCGGATAGATACCCATGATAAACGACAATGATCCATCGATATAGTGCATCATCATGGAGATTTTTGGCTTATTGAACAGCTTGACCATGATCGTATCCAACAACGATAGTTCGCCCAACTTATGCATTCCACGGAAAACCTGTGACATACGTCAGATTTTTTCTTTCATATCCTTGGCAAGTTCTTTTTCTCTTTCACGATCAGATTTGGTATCGCCTCTGGGTACCATGACCCTCAGATAGATGATTCTACGAGCATTAATCATATCATAGAGAATCTCAAACGCACGCTTACAGATCTTGACTACTACAAACAACCCTACAATCCCTATCAGCCAAATACCAATCGTACTAATAATTGATCCATCCTGACCCATTGTAGGTTGGGTAGTATTATTTGGTTGCCCCACTGCCTGTTGATAGTCTGTTTTAGCTTTACCAGTGATTGAGCCCCAAAACTCTCACCAAAGTTGTCAGATTCCAGGAATCTGGTTTTGATATGACTGTCCAGAGGAAGCAACTTCTTGGTTTGTAATTTCGATAGGTGTAGTTGCGACGTATTCTGCTATTGCAGTATTGCCTCACATGAGGTCACGACAGGCTGGTTTATCTGCTCACCATGCTGTTTGGGTGAGTGTGGAGATATTGCTGCGTGATGATGGATTAGCCGACATAGCTTTGGATAGTGATGCGGCACATTCTTGGATGGTCATAATGTTAGAAAGTTATAAGGTTTATAAAGTAGGGATGAATGGCAATGCGTCCGACCAGTACAAATTTTCCAGACAAATCAGAAAAAGATTCAGAAAGATCAGAAAAATAATGTTATATGATGTAGGGACGTGCTTTTGGCGCGTCCACTGATGCACAATATATCCAATTTTCTCCTTGTAATTATACCGCTGCTATAGTCTTGAGTCAATTATGGTGCTTGACGATTGGGTTATTGTGTGATAATAGTTGACATAATATAATATTACGAGATAATTTGCAAACACATACACAATCATTATAAGTTTGAATACAAAAAAACAAAAATATGAAAAAAATAATTTATCTCATTTTACTTAGCTTATCTGCTTGTAATTATCCTCAAGATGGTCCTACAAACAATATTTCGCAAACATCGGCGATTATTGATTACAAGAATGGGCTAATGTTTTTTGATACTAAGGGGGCAGAGTTTGGTACGGCACTATCTAATTTTATCTCAGGAAATCCTGATTTGGAGGTAGTTGATATCGAGCAAGCTGGTAAGGGATATTGGGTAATTGTAAGGAAAAAGTAACTTCCCGGCTATTTTCCGAGAAAAAGAAAATCCTCTTCGTTTATGTTGAGGGTTTTTGTTGTTTGAAATTGACGTAGGGACGACCTAATAGGTCGTCCTTTTGTTTTTTGTAATCAGAGGACGAGGCAGTGCCATCGTCCCTACGCAGGTATTTCATTCGGACGTAAAAAATTGTGTCCCTATGTAAGATCAATAGTCTTAATTTCTTTAACTGTGTTGAAATATTTAACTTGATTTACCTATTTATTTAAATACACTGAAATAAATTAATTATCTTATTATTGATCATGTATATCAAAAGAACACATTATCTCAATCAATTAATGCAATTACAGTGAGTACCTCTCATTAAAGTGCTTGTGTGAGTCAGAAGAGTATGAAAGTCGGTAATTTTATCGCAATATGCTGATGAGCTTGGCGGAGATCAGTGTCTTATTATCAATAAAGAAGATAGTTTGTTTGATCATATTATGACAGGTCAGGATTTAGAGAGATATGTTGATGATAATATTGATCTTTGTCGTTATTTATTTATTGATGAGATTCAACAAATCAGGGACTGGGACAAAGCAATTTTGAGTATCTTTACTCGCTATAAGGATGAGATTACTATCGTGATTACATGATCCAATAGTGGATTACTATCTCACGAGATAGGCACGATACTTAGGGGTAGAACGATTGATATTATTGTATATCCTCTTTCATTTCAAGAATATTGTAGTTATATGTGATCATCTGGCACAGTGCAATCATTTGCTGATTATCTACAACAATGATGATTAATTAGTAGTTATCCTTTACCTCAACCTATGAGAGCAGAACGAACCAACAATCTTATTAATACTGTATTTCTTCAAGATATTGTTGAGAGAAGATCAATTAAAGATAGTTGATTACTGCGTAGTTTGTATGATTATTTGGTAGATAATGTGGGTAATTTGGTTAGTATACCTCAATTGATCCAAACCATGAAATCTAAATCGATTTCTACTAATTATAATACTTTATCTACCTACATTGATCATCTATCGCAAGCATTATTGATACACCAAGTTTCATTATATGACATCAAAGGTAAGAAGATTTTTGATAAATTTAGTAAGATATATTCATTTGATCACAATACTAAATATACGAGATCGAGTGGTTATGATATTGGATATGGTAAATATCTTGAAAATTATGTGTATTTAAGTCTAAAACAGCAAGGACGAAATGTATATATAGGCAAAATAGGAGATAAAGAAATTGATTTTATCGCAGAAAAATGAACAAATAAGATATACATTCAGGTTTCATATTTATTATCGTCTCAAGAGGTTGTTGATAGAGAGTTTGGTAATCTAGAAATGATAGATGATTCTTGGTCGAAATATGTAATCACAATGGATCCTATATTATTTAATTCAGGTGATGGAATAATGCATATCAAAGCTCGAGAACGAGAACAAGTACTTACATCAATATTATAATGTCCACTATCCAACATATTCCTGTTCTTGCTACTGAGACGATTGACTTTGTCCGCACAAGTGACCGTCATATTTTTGATGGGACATTTGGTCATGCAGGGCATACGATCTTGGCATTGCAGAAGGCGTCAGACGCTATCGCAGATGCGACTGATCGTGATCTTCAGACTGCACAACTTGGACTCGATAAGCTTGCAGAGCTAGGGCTTGAATCACGCGTACAGCTTCATCACCGTAGCTATGCAGATATCCTCCAGATTGCGGATGCTGAGTGAGTACGTTATGATTATGTACTGATCGATATCGGTGTTAATCTCCAGCATTTCAAAGACGGAGCTCGTGGATTCTCCATCAAACTCAACTGACCACTCGACATGAGATTTGATACAACACAGAAGCAGTCAGCTTATGATATTATCAATGGATATCGTGTCCAGCAGTTGACCGAATTATTCGTCAAATATGGAGATTATCGTGAGGCTCGTGCCAAACTGATTGCAGAGGCAATTTACTCTCATCGTAAATCTAAACCACTCGAGACTACCCATGATCTCGTCGCAGCACTAGAGGCTGCCAAGTGCAATGCTCAGGATCAAAGCATTATCTTCCAGTGCATTAGAATTGAGACCAATCGTGAGCTTGATGAACTTGAGTGTTTTCTCGCCATTGCTCCACAGGCTTGTGCATTGGGTGGACGTATTGTTGTGATTACCTTTCATAGTATTGAGGATCGTATGGTCAAGCAGGCAATGCAGTCGCGAGCAGAGCAGTGAAAATGAGTGATTCTGACTAAACACGTGATTAAGCCTTGATTTGCAGAGATTAAACGTAATCCTCCATCGAGATCTGCTAAGGTGAGAGTCTTTGAGGTGAGGTAGTTGTGGTTGCTTGTAATCGAGATCGATACGATCTTTAGATTGCAAAACATCCATAAATCAATATGATGATGCCGTCTAAGATCTTTTTACATCATAACTTCTTGAGTGATGCAACACACACCGTATCAAGTAAAGTATCAGTTTGATTTTAAAGGAGAGCTCAAGGAGGCAAAATATGAACCCACAGTTGCAGACATTAAAACTAAGTTCCAAGAATCAATTGAATCATTACATCATCATTTTGATAGTCTGACAGGAGCAAATCATGATGCAGAGATCAGAGCAAAACTTACTGTAGCAAAGGTGTCAGCATGATATCACAGTATTGTAGTGATACTGGTTGATGGCAGTAAATATGAGATTCTTGCAAATATTGATGAAGATACTCCAATTGAAAACCCCATGACTATGATCGTAGAGCTGCACAAAAAACTTACCAACAGAATCTCACATCTCAAAAAATGATAGTAAATCTACTAAATAAATCAGAATAAATATCGAAGTAATAATTACTTACTACATAGTCAAACGCTCTCAATAATTATAATTTACTAGAGTTTTAAGTTAGTCTTACATAGTAAATCTAATTTTAAATTGTATGAGAGTTTGACTATAATTTTATAACCTTGTCATATTAGCTAATGCCAACTACCAAAACTACTAAGAAACCTGCAACTAAGTCAGCCAAAACTGTGATCCAAGCAGATATTGATTTTGACGATGATAGTGGGAGAAAAGATAAACTCAGAGAGATCTCAAGACAGTGATACCAAAATCTCACTAATGAAATCCAAGAACTGAAGCACGTAAAAATGCCAGCAACCGTTGAGCGTATCAAAGAAGCAAGATCATATGGAGATCTCTCTGAAAATGCAGAATATGAAGCAGCAATTGAAGAAAAAAGTATGATCGAGAGTAGAATTATGGAGATCGAGGCTCTACTTGTAGATGCGGTCATTATTGATGAGGCAGAGATTGCAGCAACGAAGAAATCTGATAGAATTGTAAGATACGGTTCTACTGTCAAAGTTTCATTTGAAAATGGCAAGACATACTCATTTCAAATTGTAAGTACCGGTGAAGTAAAATTTCAATCTGATGTGCAGGTAATTTCATTTGATTCACCAGTAGGAGCAGCGATTGAAGGCAAAAAAATCTGACAAACTGTTAAGGTTAGATCAGAAAAGTGAAGATATGATGTTACTATTCTTGATATCGAGTAGAGAATATTCTCATTTTATAGGGTCTACTGAGGATTACTACTCAGATAATTATTCATGATTGCAAGAATGAGTTCTTTATTGGCTGTATTGAAGATCACCTCAGGATGGGTGATTTTTGTTGCTCAAGAAATAGGTGAATCATAATAGATCTGAGTAGCTCCTTTTTTTCATCAATCCACAGCAACAAACCAGCTTACTCATTTATAGTTATATTTAATCAAGATGAGTTGTCATTTTTTGGTGAGCGATGTAGGATTCGTACCAAGCACTTGTGCAATCAAAGCATCGAGTGATGGATCGCTAGAGTCCGTAGGAGCTACACTTGGTTTTTTTATATCGATAATAGTATCTCCAGTAGTTTGAATTGAAACAGGATCGACTGATCATGTATTGATATTTGCTGGATCATTGGATTTGTTGAGGGGCGTAGTAGATCACGACTCAGAACCTGTTTCGGTTCAATAATATAATCATTGAGATATGAGGAAATCTACTGGCTTGATTCTTGATCATGAATTAATAGAAGTAATTCCTTGTGCTGGATCTCCATAGGTAATAAGATCAGTAGTTTTAGTTAGTATTTGTGTGAGATCTTTTTCATTAGACTTAGCAAATGAATCACGACGACTGAGCCAGGGTATGAGATATTGCTGATGAAATACTAAAATAATATCTCAATACGGCTGAATAATTACCCCTCTATTCGCAAGCTTAGTAATATATGAGTTATAATTTGTGAGAATTACCACATCTTCATTAGTAAATTGATCAGAGCTTATCCTTTGAATCAGATACTGATACCACGACATTAATTTGTACCAGTTAATACTCAATTCGCTATAGATAGTGATGGTAAATGCATTAGATCTGACTTCTTCATTGACTGCAACCATATTACCAATGTACTGTACTTCGTCGGTGATTTGTTTGGAGCATCATTGTGTGAGTTTTGCGATACCTGCATGAGCACTATAACGATACTGTTGTTTCATTTCATCACATCGTAACTTTTGGATATTCTTATTTGGATGATTGATAAATAGATAATCATACACAAACTGTAGATCTACTATTGAACTACTAAGGTCATAGACAGCTCGTTGATCAATTGCATCAATCAATTTAAGATCACAAAACTTAGTAATTCGTATTGATCTTGTGCTACATCCAATTCCAAAATAATCAATCATAGAATTTCCAGATAATGATTGCTTTACAACAGAATTCATCGCGAGCTTGATGGTATTGATGTCTGCTTGTGATGTACCCATACCTTCGAGAAATGTCTTGATCATGCTTTCACTATAATATGCTTGTTGGAGTTTAGGTACCCATGCACTACGAGAGATCTGTCTTGGTAAGATCACCCCATTATATTGGACAACATTGTCAATTGAGTTCCACATTCATTGATTACGCCAAATCGGTCAACCAAGTCAGAAGATTTTATTGTCTCATTCAAAATTAAGTGATCATTCTGCAAAATAGTTTACAGGGTAAATCAATCAGGTTTCTTGAATATATCATTGAGATGTAGATCACTTCAATGGACGAATAGGGGTGACTGTATCTGCATTGGGTTCCCGTATCCAGATGATCAATACTGCCACAACAGAAAATACTCATGCTAATACAAAAATCAGATATCTACTTACAAAATCATAGACTTGATTGTAAAATTTTATGATATCGAGAGTTTTATAATGTGGAGTGTGAGATTGACTCATAGCTAACTGAAGAGAGGTACAATACGTTCTTCTCAATTATACTCCTAGGCCATGTATTTGTCAAATCTTACGCCACCTTGATGCTTATCTAGTGTTTGGATGTTAAAAACTCTGTACAAATCTCAAATCACCGTTGGTAAAATATCTGATATCGCGTATCTGATGCTTGATTGCAGCCATACGAGTTAGTCCCATACCAAATGCAAAACCACTATATAATTCTGGGTCGACTCATGCCATCGTGAGGACATTGGGGTGGACCATACCAGCTCATCAGATCTCGAGCCATCATGTCTCTTTACTCAGCTTATATAACTCTGGTTGATCTGGTGTGCAGCTGACATCCATCTCAAAGCTGGGCTCGGTAAATGGAAAATAACTCGGTCTAAGTCTCACGGTCACATCTCTTTGAAACAATGCACTGAAGATCTGCTGCATGAGTCATCTAAAATCAGGGATGCTGATTCACTTGCCCACTACCATACCTTCCAGCTGCCAGAACATAGTATCATGACTGACGTCAGTGTTTTCACATCTATATACCTTACCAGGGATGATACACTTAAACTCTGATCCATATCTCTGGATGATCTTCTGCTGCATGGCACTGGTGTGAGTTCTGAGGACGAGATTTTGTCCACGAGCATCAGCTTGATTGAGATAATAGGTATCATGCATCTCTGTCGCAGGATGAGTGAGGGGAATATTCACACTTTCGAAGTTTTCGTATTTGGTTACAACTTCATCTCCATACTCTACCGTAAATCACAAATGCCCAAAAATATCCTCTACCTCACGACGAACCTGAGTCAACAGATGATAGTGTCACGAAACCTGATCCAGTCAGATACTATGAATATCGATTAATTCTGACTGCAGTTGTGTGTTGATGATTGCTACTTTGAACAGCTTGCTGTATTGTTCATACTGCTGTGTGATATGTGCTTTGAGGTCACCGAGTTGTGCTCCGATAGTCTTCTTCTCTTCAGGAGAGAGCGATCATATTATCTTAAAGACAGCGGTGATGCTTCCATTTTTGCCCAAATATTGATCATAGACATTATCAAGCTGCACTTGAGTCGTACAGGCCGCATATGATTGAGTGATTTGTTCGAGGGTTGGAAGCTGATTCATGATAGTGGGAGAATAGGGGATTAGATGAAGTAGAAAAATTAGATCAAGAACGAGAGCCTACTTTTCTAGGTATTCTATTTTTTATTTTTTATAAAATATCCTGTTTTTCAATGCTTGCCCATTTATCAAGGTCAATGGAGGTTTTGCTCTCCGTCATATTTTTGTCTGGTTCCAATTTACCCATCTGCTTGAGGTGAATATGAACAGGATCATCTCTATGGGTCATGATTTGGAATTTCCTCGGCTCATCTAGGATGTAGGTCTGGATGAGCTTAGCCACAAATGGGATCAGTGGCAACTCACTAATCTCAAAAAAAGCAATCACCCCAAAAATCAACGCAATCGGGGCAGTTAGGATCGCTGCAATAAGTTTGTCGCTACCATTTTTCACCAATCCATTCCACATTGCCAGTGAGAGTGCAATCCCAACTGCCACTACAAGCATCTGCACCAGACTGATCGTAAATGGACCAATAGTAAAATGCAAATTAAACCACGAAGAAATGATATTTCTTGGATAGTATGTCTTCATAGATACGTTGTATCCAAAATGCTGACTAGATCAAGGCTAAGTTACTAGCGATGAAATATCAAATAGTACCGATGACTCATATTACGACACAAGCGAATCAGGCTTTGATATATGAATGTTTGGTATGGATCATATGAGAGAGTTGTAATGCAAAGCCCGCAAGAGCAATAACAAATAATATATTGCCTCGGTAGCGAGCAGGTCAGTCATACTCTAGTATTATCACAATGATAAGCGACATAAAAACAAGCATATATTCAAATTTTCTGATAAGGTAGTGGATGATACTACCATGTCATCATAGTACTGCTGAGATTTCGCTCCATCACCCCCTAATATAGAGGGTTCATTTTTCAAATATTTTATGATAGATTGTCTGATATCGCTGTTCAACTTTATGTACTTCGGTAGAATGGAGCTCATAGAGTTTGTCAGCTGCTACTCGCTGGTTATGTGCAAGGATTGTATTAAGATTTGGTATCACTATTTGACTCTGTACTTGATGATCACGAGCCCTCTCATACTCAATATATTCTCATTCTACGCTCTCCATGAGAGATATGAGCTTCTTAGTTTGTTCTTTGGCAGTGACAATATCTCATTGACTAAGCGTTTGTTGCAGCATTTCGATACTTTTAGTTAGCAGTGCCATGTTTTCTCCGCCGATTGTTCACTTTGCTTTTACGTACAACTCCTTACTGTCTTCTAAAATATGAGTCACAAGATCTGTCACTTTGATCAGTTGCATAGGAGTCATTTCTCATTCAGTCGATACATCTGACTCAATAACCATTGTAAATGGGTCATCATTGCTCAGTCAGAATTCTTTACGGAGCAATCATCGTATTATTTGTTGTAGGTTTGGTTTGAGTGGATGAGTAAGACTATCAATATTAGTAACTTCCATACCAATATCAGTGAGAAGTTTAAACGCCTCCTTGATTGTAAATAGCGACGAGATAATATTAATTGATTCTCATTCATGGTTGATAGTAAGAGAGATACTACCAAATTCTTTGATATCGATGGGATATTCATCAAAATGTGAAATATTTGTAATATACCAGCTTGAAATCATCCTTGCTTGGTTTATATCAGTGTGCGACAAAAGTATATCAACTTCACATTGATCGCCATCAATCTCACTAAATCCGTAGCAGTGATAGTAGCTCATGACACACATAAAGGACAATATACTCATCCTAAGAAAATGCTGAATAACCTATCAGAGTTGGTCATGATATAATAGTTTACTATCGTCTATCATGTCTACTATGTAGTTTTAGAGCATTTTCTAGAGGAAACACCTGTCTGCCGCCAGGCAGGCATGACAGCAAACCTCATACGATTTAATAAATTACATTAAATGTAAAATAAATCATGAGGTTTTAAAGTGTTTCCTTAATTATAATCACGGCAGCTACTTTTGTCAAATCTAACCGCCCATATTCCTAACATTAGTTATTAAAACTACTTCCTATTGCAAAGATAGTGCATCATGATTATAGTAACTCAAGTACTATTCACCTATAATCATGA
>JAYSSF010000041.1:0-7036 GCA_043720715.1 bacterium | reverse complement strand
CCTAACTGGAGATTCAAACTAGTGAAATAGACTGAAAATATGGTTGATATTTAGAATAGGGTGGGTACTATGGGTTAATCATCGTTTCCTTAAGTAATTATACTGGTACTAAGCCATGGGACACAAAAGCGAAGCACATTAAAAATAATGTGTCGAGTGGTGTGCCAATGTACGCTAATCAGTTGCCTGGTTATATCACTACATTTGATAAATATACTTCTTCAAATAGTAGTGTAAATTTGATAAACCATACTACTTCTTTTAATATTGCGACTCAGACGCAGACAAAAGCATTCATTGAGACGAGCTTACAATATAATCGTTTTGTACTTGTTTTGCTACAAGCTCGTGTGTATAGCAGAAGTTTGGTTGATAATTCAAATTTATACTTGGACGCTTCATCAAATCCTGATTACTCAGTAAGTGCTGTTACTAGTTCGTATATTGTAGATCAAGTCTCAAATACAAGTGGTTCAAACAATAATACTAAAGTTGGCGGACACTATGTCCTGGCGATAGGATTACGCAAAAATACCTTGGCTAGCGGAGGAGATATCATAGAGTATATTGACCCACTAGCAAACACTCGTGCAAGTGGTTTAAGCAATCGGAAATACTGCAATTATGATCGATTTGTGGCATCAATGCACAAGAATAGTATTAATAATCCAGGGAAAGCTAATGCAATTTCAGTGTACTAGATAGCTTCTTTGAGTGGTTGAAAATAATATTATCGTACAGAATATTATTTTTCTTCCCAAGCATTTTGCTTGGGAAGAGCTTTGTTTTTTAAAACTTTATTTTTTTTCAATGAAAAATTTATTTATTCTTATGCTAAGTGTCTTTTTGCTTGCTTGATGTTCTCATCAAATTAATTTATGAAATACTATCACTAATTCAGGATTAGTTACTTCTCAGTGAGAAGAGGATATTTCTGATGAATTTTGATCGATTATATATTCTAGAGCTTCTGTAACATGAATAGTGGAAGCCAATGATGGTACACCACTTTTTCTACAATTACAAGATCATGTGGGATGTGTTGTTGATACCGGTGGAATAGGTGAGTCAAGAAGGGTGTATTGTGATTGAATTTCTGGCTATAATCATTTTTATAAAATTCCATCTTTAAATCTTGAGTATAGTATTATTGGTAGTGATTCTTACTATTATGAGGCATTCTTAACAGAAAGTGGTTCGTTTAGTCCGATATTATCTGGAAATATACTATATCAACCTCGTGATACAAAATCATATATCCTTAAAAAACAAAAAAGATTAACCGATAAACCAATAGATATTATTCAAGCGATGAAATTAGGTTTCGGATGTAAGTCAGAGGAGATGTCTTCAGACGAGTTGTTTTCATGATATGTGACTTATACTGTTCCTGCATATATAAACTATGACCCTAGTTCTTGAGTGAGGTGTTTAGAGAATTTGCCCAGCGATTGATGAAATATTTGATGGTATTATATATTTTCTCCTGCTGATATGAACTATTATTATATTGTGGGATTAAATGGCGAAAATGGTATGTCTTCAATTTACACTAATAAATCGCTTAAACTCTTTGTTGAATAGTCCAAATAATGATCTCAAATCACTCAGAAATGGGTGATTTTTTTGAAACAAAAAACCCCATTGCTAATAATTTAATTTTGCGGTGACATACAAGAGTATCTGACTTGCATTCTACTACTCAATGGTTATACTTCAGCTATCAAATTCTATGTGTTGGTCATACCTAGACATGCCGACAGTAGAGAATCTGAGCGCCATGATATTCATCGTAAGAGCCCAATCGTTGCTATAAGTAGACGATCTGACGAAGCTTGATGTTTGGTTGTGATCCTCATCTCCTCAGAATTTATATAACCGCTTTGAACCATCCACGGGGATACTCACAGACGATTTTTTCTTTTATTATTTGATATTGATTCTATGCACAAGCCAAGCTTCGATGGATTGATGGTAACGCTCGCTTCACCACAAGAGATTCTCAAATGGTCATATGGTACCGTAGAGTCTCCAGAGACAATCAATTATAGAACAGGAAAACCTAAACTCAAAGGACTCTTCTGTGAGGCCATCTTCTGACCTGTAAAACCACACGAATGTAGCTGTGGAAAATACAAAGGAGTCAGATATAAAGGTATCGTGTGTGAAAGATGTGGAGTAGAAGTGACCAATAGTAGAGTACGTCGTGAGCGTATGGGTCATATCGAGCTTGCTTGCCCTGTGGTTCATATCTGGTACTATAAGGCGACACCATCTCGTATTGGTTTGTTGTTGGGTCTATCGACTGCGGAGATCGAGAAGATTTTGTACTATGTCAAATATATCGTTACTGCTGATGTATCTGCTGAGAAGATGCAGGAGATGATCGTCAATCTCGAACAGGTATTTTCTGGTAAGATCAAAGAACTGGAAGAAATCGTCGCAGAAGAAAATAAAGCTGCGGAAGAGAATAATGGTATATCAAGTATCAGTGGTATGAGTCTGAAGGAGATCAAAAAAGCATACGATGATAATAAGATCACACTCGAAAAAGAATATAATAGAATCAGGTCAATCCTCGCATGACTCAAGCAAGGGGCAACAATCTTGGAGTCAGACTATCGTAACTTCTTCTATAAGCATGATAATGTTTTCAAGTTTAAATCTGGTAGTGATGCGATCTTAGACTTACTCAGTATCATCGATGTACAATCATATATTCAAGAAGTAATTGCAAGATTCAAAGAGATCAAAGGTGAAGAAAGAAAGAAGACGTTCAAACTTCTTAGACTTCTGATCAATCTGTATGTGTCTGATGTAAGACCAGAATGGATGATACTCAAATATCTTCCAGTAGTACCACCAGATCTGAGACCGGTAGTACAGCTTGATGGAGGTAGATTTGCATCATCAGATGTTAACCAATTCTATCGTAGAGTAGTGCAGAGAAACTTGAGACTCAAGAAGATGATCCAAGTAGGTATGCCAGATGTAGTCAAGAAAAATGAAATCAGACTTCTCCAAGAGTCGATCAATAACCTCATGGTAGGTGAAAAGGGTAGTAGTAAGGGAGCAAATGGTGGTAAGGTCTTCAGATCATTGACTGATATGCTCAGTGGTAAAGAAGGTATCTTCCGTAAGAACTTGCTCGGTAAGAGAGTAGATTACTCAGGTAGATCAGTAATTACTGTTGGTCCAGATTTGAAGCTTGATGAGTGTGGATTACCATTGTATATTGCAGTGCGTATCTTCTCGCCGTTTATCATCTCCAAGTTGATCGAGAGGAATATCGCATATACTCCGAAGCAAGCAGAAAAACTCATCAAAGAACAAGATCCTGTAGCTCTTGAGATTCTTCATGAAGTAATCAAAGATAAATATGTACTCCTCAACCGTGCTCCTACATTGCACCGTTTGTCTATTCAAGCGTTTAAGGTCAAATTGATGCCTGGTAAGACGATCCGTATCCATCCTCTTGTATGTCCAGCGTTTAATGCCGACTTCGATGGAGATCAGATGGCTGTCCACCTCCCACTGTGAGAAGACGCACAAAATGAATCAAGAACAATTGTATCGTCAGCTCACAATATCCTCAAGCCTGCATCAGGTGAACCGGTTATTGCGCCTGCTCAGGATATTGTATTGTGAGTGTATTCGCTTACTTATCAGAGTGCTCATGGAGCGAAGCCAGTAGGTAGATTTTCATCGATTGCTCAGGTGATCAATCATGTAGAACTTGGCAATGTATCTATTACTGACTTGGTCGTGATCAAGTTTGGCGATCGTTATATTACTACGACTGCTGGTAGAGTGATCTTCAATTCTATCTTGCCTGAACAACTTCAGTTTACGGAAATGACTGATGTCAAGATTACCAACAAAATCCTCAAAAAGATACTCGATAAAACATATGACCTCTGTGGTCCAGAAGTGATGGTCACTGTTGCTGATGCTATCAAAGATATGTGATTTAAGTATGCAACGAAGTCAGCTGTATCGACGAATATCTTCGATATTTTGATCCCACAAGATAAGCAAGAAATGATCAAACAAGGTGATGATGACGCCAAACTTATCCAAGATCAATGGTATTATGGATTCCTATCTGATGAAGAAAAATCAAGATTGCTTGTACAGCACTGGATGCAGATCGTAGAACAGGTAGAAAGCAAGATCAAGACAATTTATAAAGATCAAGTTGATCAAGAAATAGCGAATGACTTCTATATGCTGACTGAATCTGGTGCGAGAGGTAAAGTATCAAACTTGGCTCATATCGGAGGTATGAAGGGTATGGTAGTATCTCCATCTGGTAAAATTATCGAATTGCCAATCAAGTCATCATATATGGAAGGATTTTCTCCATTGGAATACTTTATCTCAGCACATGGTGCTCGTAAAGGTCGTGCCGATACTGCACTTAAGACTGCAGATGCTGGATATCTGACTCGTAGATTGTGTGATTCGTCACAAGAGGTAATCGTCAAAGAAAATGATTGTGGTACTCATGAATTTATCATCATTGATAAATATGAAGCTGAATCAAGAGGTGAGACATTTATGGATCTCTTGTATGGTAGATATCTTGCCAAGGATGTACTTGATGAGCATGGCAAAGCTCTTTATACCAAGGATTCATTTATTGATAAACAAGTACTTGAAGCATTTACAATAAGTGAGATTGATAGTGTCGCTGTTAGATCACCTCTCACATGCCATACCCAAAGCGGAGTATGTCAAAAGTGTTTTGGTATGGATCTATCATCCAGACAAGTGATCAAGCTCGGAGTTCCAATTGGAATCTTGGCGTCACAATCTATCGGAGAACCTGGTACGCAGTTGACAATGAATACTCGTCACTTGGTTTGAGTACAGGCAGAATGAGATATTACATGAGGTATGGAGAGACTCAACGAGCTTCTTGAAGTGAGAAATCCTGCCCGTAAGGCGGTGATCGCTCCATTTGAAGGTACAGTGAGAATCCACGAAAATGGTAAATTATTTGAAATTGAAGTAGTGGGCGAAGCTGATAAGAGATATTATCCAGTGAAGGAATGATATAAAGCTACTGTCAAGCCTGGTACAACACTCAAGAAGGGTAGCTCATACGCATCAAAATGAGTTAGTAAGCTCAAAGTCAAGGAAGATGGTCAAGTTATCGCAATCAAAGAAGATATTCTCATCTTGGGTGTAGTGAACTCACTCACACAGAAGTCAGCCCCAAATACATCAATCAAAGTCAAAGACGGAGATACGGTAGCAAAGGGACAAATCTTGACAGGAGGAACACTTGATATCAAGGAATATCAAAAAACAATGGGAGATCTGGCTGCACAGTTATATGTGGTCAAAGAAATGAAGAGAGTATATACTTCACAAGGTCAAGATGTAAATGATAAATATATGGAGATTGTAGTGAAGCAGATGTTCTGTAAGGTAATGATCGAGGATGCTGGAGATACAAGTTTTGTGCCTGGATCGTTGATCAGATATGAAGAATTCCTCGCAACCAACAACGAGATGGCTGCTCAAAATAAGACAATTGCAAAGGGTGCAAGATTAGTACTTGGTCTGACTCAAATCGCGAAAGAGTGAGAAGGATGGTTGTCTTCAGCTTCCTTCCAAGAAACTGTTAGAGTAATGGTAGATAATTCACTACAGTGATCAATCGACAGACTTGATGATCTCAAGAGTAACGTTATTCTTGGTAGATTACTACCAATTGGTACAAACTTTGATCAACAAAAGGATTTGATGGCAGGAATTGAGATGTAAT
This sequence comes from bacterium, assembly GCA_043720715.1. Taxonomy (GTDB): domain Bacteria; phylum Patescibacteriota; class Gracilibacteria; order Absconditabacterales; family Absconditicoccaceae; genus JAYSSF01. Next base: position 1,260 of record JAYSSF010000041.1, on the reverse strand, counting down.
TTATTATGGTATAGGGTATATAGGTTATAGGTCATAATAAGACTTTCTAACCTCTAACCTCTAACCTCTAACCTATGACTTATTATGTACGATCAACTTATCACTCTCATCACACAGTTCTACCCTCAGGATCAGTCCAAGGGATTATTTCTTACTTGTATGAATGGGAGTGTAGTGATTGGTAGTGCTGGTGCTTTGGCGACGGATCGTCCTCGGACTGAAGTCTTAGGAAAGTTGTATAAGAGCTTTAGCCAGAGTGCTACTCCTATTACAACATTGATTTGTGATATTATCATTGACATACAAGAGGTGACGGACTACTCATCATTAGCAGATATGAATCACGAGGAAGTCTGACTTGCTCTTACGACCTCCGATGGACTACAGATTGGAGTATTGCTCCCTCATACTGCTGGTATTCAAAACCTCAGTCAATGACTTAATCTCATGAAGCAGAAATATCAACTACAGGGCATGGTATGAGTATATACGATCAAATCAGATAGAAAGATTATCACCACAACAGTCAAATAAAATACTATAACTTGATTTAGTGATCAATTTTGTTATATAGTTGCACAAGCTATTTATATAGTTTTTACTCTTTACCCTTATGATAATGTCATTTGCTGAAGAATTTACAGCCTTCCTTTATCAGTATGAAGTGATTGGAGTAGCGATTGGTTTGATTATTGCCGCTAAGGTTAATGATTTGGTAAGTACGGTTGTGGAAGATGTTGTTACGCCTGCGATCTTATCACCACTTCTCAAGAAATTACACCTTGATAAGCTCGAAGATCTCTCTTGGAACGGTATCTTGTATGGTAAGGCACTTGCGAAATTGATTACATTCTTGGTTGTTTGATTGCTTGTGTTTATTGTTGTAAAGCAGCTTGAAGTAAAAGTTAAATAATATTAAGGAAATATATAGTATTTCCCTGTGATCCGGTAGCTCAGTCGGTAGAGCAGAAGACTCTTAATCTTTTTGTCGTGGGTTCGAATCCCACCCGGATCAAAATATCCTTGGTTGTCGTGACTGAGGTTTTTTTATTTCAGATTTTATTAGTAGTTTAGTCGGTACTCGGCATGCTGCCGAGTAAATCTTTTTGTCGTGGATTCGAATCCCACCCGGATCATAAAGCACTCGGCAGTAATGTCGAGTTTTTTTATCAAAAAAGCCTCAGAATACCCCGCAGCTCTGCTGCGATTGGGATGAATGAGGACAACTAATGAGTAATGTTCCTTGAAAATAAGTTACTA
>JAYSSF010000040.1:0-3152 GCA_043720715.1 bacterium | reverse complement strand
TTAGACGTTGCAGCAATTAAGGTGACAGTGTATTTTGATTTTTCTGTTTCACAGAAAAATCCAAGCAACAAGTGCTTGGATTTATGAGACAGGCTCATAGTCGCTCTTGTTTGTCTTGAGTGACTTTATCCCCGGCCTTATAGACGGGGGTTTTTGGTCCTAATTTTTGGTTGTTTTGACTTTGATAAAGACATGGTTATACTGGTGAGGTTCTCTATCCTCCCTGATAAGGGAGGGTGACCCGAAGGGTGGTGGGTTTATAACTCGCAAAGAACACTTTAGCCCTATTCTTATCTATGAAACAACTCAAGCATCTTCTCGGTTTTAGTGTTATTATATTTATCCTGACTTCGATCCATCTCGGATATCAGTACGTGGTGTTTAGCTCTGACAAAATAGCAAGCAAGTGAGGTACGGTAATCGAAGGGACAAGTCAGCCTATAGCATATCTCCCATATCTCAGTGTATCCAAAAGCGATAAATGGTTCCAGCATCTCCTGTATAGAGGTTGTATCTCAATGTGATCAGGCAATCAGCTCACCGGCGATATCTGTACCGTCACCACTGATGACAACAAAACGTATCAGCTCTCCCTCAACCCAGGCTGACAGTGGTCTGACGGCACAAGCATCACGATCAATGATGTCTTCTTCACCTATTATGATGTGATCAAATCAAATCAGTGGAGTATGCCCTTCCTCAACTCATACAGCAAACTCGAGATCACACAAAACGATGATGGTACAATCAATGTCATATTTCCTCGTGAAAGCGTAGACAATCAGCTCTTCTTCCTCAACCCAATCCTGCCCGCTCATCACCTCACCGATCAGAAGATCAGCTACTACCAGAAGCAATTTGCGAGCAATCCTATCACATCAGCATGTGCAACACTCAAGCCACAGACTACTGACAAGGACAGTATCATCTTTGACCTGAGCAACTGTAGCGGATATACTCCTCAGATCTTGCAGATCAAGCAGTTTGAAAGCAATACATGACTACAATCATATATCGAACAAAACCCTAAGACGATCGATTATGTGATTGATGGACAAGATGATAGTCTGACTCAACACGGTGTTGCATCTACCCAGGCAATTATCTCCTATTTTCATGTTAATACGATCTCTGATAGTACGAGACACCAGCTTGCTCTCTTATTCAATAATGTCCTCAACCTCAAAGAGATGGATCTACCATGATTTATTCCTTATGAAGGCATGTTTGATGTGGCAGGAGCAGTCGATCGAAATACTATCAAGCGTAACCTATGACTACTCAAAGCCGTAGTCCCAATCCCTACCAGTGGCGAGATCACGAGCGGCATCTTGGCGAGCGGCACTGTCAGTAAACCTGCTACTGCAAAGCCTGACACCAATGATATGCCCATCCTTACGCAAAACATCCTCGCATACGGCACAGATAAATATAAAACAGCGTACCTCCCAGCCCAGTCAGAGAAGTTTACGATCTTATTTAAATTTGATGAAGCATATGATAAGATCGCAATCGAAGCGAATGGCCCGTATAAGTATTTCCCAGAAAGCTACAAACCTGAGACCAAAACTGCTGAATACAATCTCTCCACTGCCTTTAATAATCTCAAGGTAGGTAAAAATACCTATACAATCTGGTGATATAAGTGAGATCAAGCAGTCACGCTTCTCACTCTCACTATCCACTACATCAAGCAACCAAGCGACTCCACTGACACAGCAAGCAATACAACACAAGTAGTCACAAACCTGGATGGAACCAGGACGATCAGAGTTGTGTATGTACAACATCCTGTGATTGATGCATTTGTCGATCAGCTCAAGGTAGTATTATGATGGAATCAGATGTCTGAAAACTTTGTGTTTAGCTCGGTAGAAAACGTCGGTCAACTGGAGGAAGTAGTCTCATCTAAAGCATATGAAGTAATTATCAAGCCCATGGACCTATGAGCAAGAAATGACCTATCAATTCTCGTCCATGACGATCCGATGATCAACAACGCTCAATATAAAAATCAAACTCTCAAGAATAATCTCGCCGAACTCAATCAATCCTCTCGCTCAATCAAATCAAAAATTATCAAATCAATCCAGGAAATCTACTACAGAGATACTCCATTTATGATTTTAGGTAACACGATGGAATATATCTGAGTTGCTGATCGCATCTGATGGACCCCCACTAGTGATACGTCTGTCAGTAACGTTAGAGATCAGCTCCTCAATCATATCAGACCAATATACTCACTCAGCATCAATAGAGATCTCCTTTATAGCCCAACTCATCTATTTAAGTTTTTGATTGGATCAAATGTGAAATAATCTGTGAGCAACTCATCGATACCACCACAAGACTACTCTATCGGCGCTCAACGCAAATGATGTGGATAGTCTACATTATGGTAGCTTTGGGATTATTTGGTGAGTGTGGAAGCCTCATAATATCTCTACAGTACTAGGAAAACAGATATCTCTTCTTGATATTCTACTCAGAGAATATCGTGATCATCCTCTCATCCAGCAAGCACTAAGTGAGTTTGGTCTTGATGAAGAATTGGGGATGCTGACCAGATTGGATCATGATACTGCCGGGATGGTGTGGTTTGCACATACTCATGAGGGCAAGTCGCTCTGGCTCCAAGCCCAATCAGAAAACAACATCAACAAAATCTATGAAGCAGATGTGATCGGTCGAATCAAGGAGGAGTCTACTATCGACACTCCTATCATGCACCATCGCTACGATGACTCCAAGATGATAGCGATCAATACTAGATCTAGCATAGACAAAGGTAGATGAAATACTCACCAAGTCAGCACTAAGATTATCCCTTGAAAAATTAGTTGAAACAATACTCATATTCAGGCCATCATTCATCAGTGATGTAGACATCAGATTCGTGTACATTGCGCTTCCTATGGTAATCCCATTGTCGGTGAAACGATATATCATAAACAATACACCGACGATACTCTCCACTTATGGTCAGTATGACTTGATCGAGATCAAATTGATCATACTATTGTCATCGACTATCAACAATATATAAGCGGTTAGATGACTCTCTTCCCGATCTTAGTCTGAGGGGCGTCAGCCCCTCGTGCTTGGGTGGACAAATCTTGCTGCTAATTTTTTCTTGTAATTTGATTTGT
>JAYSSF010000039.1:0-7113 GCA_043720715.1 bacterium | reverse complement strand
TAGACGTTGCAGCAATTAAGGTGACAGTGTATTTTGATTTTTCTGTTTCACAGAAAAATCCAAGCAACAAGTGCTTGGATTTATGAGACAGGCTCAATACAAGGTTCTTTTGTTATTGAAAACTTAGTCACTCAAAATATCAAGCAGATACATAAAGAGATTGATAATATCGAGGTAAATATTGACTGACATATTGATAGCTGTAGACCAAGACTGATCTGATGCTAGTTGCTCCAACTGATTGAAATCATAGAGCAAGTATCATATAAACACCAATACTCAGAAATATGATTTAACAACCGATACGATCCTTGATCTAAATACAAACGCATTGAGCAATCATACGATAATCAACATAATCAATGCTATCAGTAAAAAATATTGTAAGAACCCAAAATTAATATCTGTGAATCACACAATACCTGCGGTAATGAGCAATGTTGCTACACAAGCCAAGATTGTCTGTGATATGATTTTGTTCCACTGGGTAGACTCAGGATGATCAATAATGTATTGACTAAAATCTTGAGCTTGTTGATCGTCCAATATGATTCACTCCTTTTTGGTATATGAGATATTATTTATAGCTGCAAATTCCTTGAGTTTTGCGTTTTGCTGATATCATGATAGTGCTGGACCTATCTGCCATCAGATCAACCCCGACAATAGTCCTACCAAGATAAGATTGACTGGAAATTGATCTGCGAATGAGCCAATCACAAACAATAATCATATAGTAACTCCAAAAGTAATCCAATATTCCCATTTTGTTTCAAATGTTTTGTTGAAACGAGTGGTAGCTGCAGTAATCAGCAACATACCTGCAACAATAATCATCGTACGTGAAAATAATAGATTCATAATATTATATAAGTTATAAATTAGATCAAAACTTCTCTCGGCTTGCTTCCCTCTTGTGGTCAAACGATACCTCTGTCTTCCAGCATATCCATAATACGAGATGCTCTCGCAAATCAGATTGATAACTTCTTTTGAAGTTGTGTAGTACTCGCACGACGAGAATCTGCGATTATATCCATGGCTTGGCGCATGAGCGCATCATCGTCATCATCTCATCATGATAGGAGATCTGCGTATGCGTCACTACCTCCCGCTCCCTTCTCCAGAATCTCCATGAGTTGAGGATGATAGATTTCTGACTCATCGATATTATTCATATATTTATCTTTGAGATATCACACAATCGCTTCGATCTCACCCGTGTCAACAAACGGCGCCTGTACTCTGATCGGATGCTTCATCGTTGTATCGAGGTAGAGCATGTCTCCTTTACCTACGAGATCTTCTGCTCACTTCTGATCCAGGATCGTACGAGAATCGATCTGAGATACTACACCGAACGAGATCCTACATGGGATATTGGCCTTGATAAGCCCTGTGATGACATTGACTGATGGTCTCTGGGTCGCTAAGATCAAGTGAATACCAACTGCACGAGCTTTCTGAGCAATACGAGCAATCACCATCTCTACATCCTTCTTCTTACCAGTCATCATCAAGTCAGCTAGCTCATCTATCACAATTACGATACGATACATATGCTCTCCTGTTTTCTCAGTGTATTCTGCGAGATTCTTGACTCTTGCGTTCTTGAGGATGGTATAGCGATCATCCATCTCGATTGCACACCACTTGAGAGCCTTGAGTGCTTGTTCTGGATCCGTGATGATCGGGCAAAGCTGGTATGGTAGTCAGGAGTACATCTCCATCTCTACCTGTTTGGGATCCACCATGACAAACTTGATCTGGTCAGGCGTATTCTGCACCATCAGCGAGAGGATAAAATCATTGAGTCACACTGATTTACCTTGACCGGTAGCACCAGCAACGAGTAAGTGAGGCATTTTTTCAAGTGACTTAACAACAAGCTTCCCGTCAATCCCCTTACCAAGGGAAATATTAGTAGTATTGTCCTTAGTAGCTCCAATAAACTCCTGTGAACCAATCAACTCATGGAGACGAATCATCTGTGGATGGGGATTTGGAATCTCAATACCAACACTATCAGTACCAGGAATTGGAGCGATGATTCTTAGTGATTTAGTCTTAAGAGCTAGCATCATGTCATCCTTGTGCGATTCGATACTGGAGATCTTGACACCACTATCAGGAGTTACCATGAGCTGGACGACACTCGGTCAGATATTATATCATTGAAGGCTGACTTTGATCCCGAACTCTTCGAGTTTCTTGACAATCTGGAGTGCCTTGGATTCGATGAACGATGTGTCAATTTGAGGTCCACCACGATCTGGTGCTGTGAGTAAACGTAATGGATACGTAGGCACATCTCAACCAAAAGTTAAAGATTGCGGGTTGCGGGTTGCGGGTTGCGAGGAAGGAGTGATACCAAGCTTCTCTGCAACTTTAGATTTGACGAAGTCTTTTACACTAGGAGAGGAGAGATCAAGAGCTTGAGAGTTTGCATTAGGAGGAGAAAATCATGTAGAGGAAATCACCTCAGATCTCTTATTCTCTTCAACTCTCCTCTCCTGCTTAGAAGAGCGTTTGAAGATGTCGAGGATTGATCAAGAAGACTGATCTGAGTTATCGAGTGAGCGAGTAGACGAGTTACGAGTTATTCAAGCCCCTCCGGCTTCGCCACCTCCCCTTATCAGGGGAGATTTCTTTCACTGTTGTTGGTCTTTTTCTGGTTGTTGGTATTGCACATTGAATGATGGAATGAGAGCCGATACATTGAGCTGATAGACGAGGATTCATCACACAATGACGATCGCTAAGATACTCACAGACTGTAGTGCCATCGGATCAGCACCAAATGCCATCTTGAGAAGCTGGACAAGTGGTCGAGAGATATATCATCACTGCTGAAGATATGGAAGAGGATCTTGCTCTACTGCACTACCATTGAGTAAGGTAGAGACAAAGAATATCAGTCCGGCTGATCGCTTAACACAAGAGATGATATTTTGATCTTTTTTGAGATAGAGAAGTCATAAGACTAATCCCAGTCACATTGCTATCATGAGACCAAGATTACCAATAATGAGATGTCAGGCTTCTTGAATCAAACCAAATAATGGGGCCTCTGGAGCAAAGAAATAACAGAAAAAATACAATACACTGACAATAATATGAGTGAGCGCAATACCAAGTTTGGATATGGTGATGGTATGTGATGGACGACGAGTTACTGCCCTCGATTTTCTTCTTCTGGTGGCCATGGCTACAAGATAATCATGTTTGATGATAGGTCAAGAGAAAAGCTAATTAAAAGCTAAGTAATATATGTTCATCGTCCTCGTCATTGCGAGGAACGACTTGCGAAGCATGGAGCCACGAAGCAATCCAGTGCGAAATTAACCGTAAATTTGACAAACTCTCTCTCTCTCTCTGGATATAATATATTACCACCGTAAACCTAAATATTCTGGATTATCCAGAACGGGGGGATAAAAACATGAAAAAGAGAGGCATTAACAAATTTGCTATTGGGATGATGAGTGGAGCAGCTGGGTACGTAATCGTAGGTACCATACTCCATGAAACTCTGCAACAAAATGTAGCAGCAGTTATTGCTTTTATGATTGCAACAGTAGTTGTAGTGTTAACAAAAGACTAACTGATTCTTAAATTCCCATTGTGTTTTCTCACTGTGGGTCTTTTTTTACTTCTCTTTTGTTTTCTTCGGCAGCAACCACGCACTCTCTTTTGGCTGGACAAAATCCTGGATCTCTTCCAAATTGATTTCTCATTTACTAATCTTGGAAGAGAATGTGGCTGACTGAATACTCATGACTTGATCGAGAAGTCACTGAGAGTCCAGATAGTCGAGGAGCTCTTGCTTGTGGTCTTCTTTGATAGCATAGCTGGTCTTGGTCTGCATGCCCACTCCCCCATCGGATGTTTCTCGTTTGGTAATATCTTTGGCTTGCATCCATTTGGTGATGAGCTCGGTGAGATATTTCTTTTCTGCTTCCAGTTTCTTGAGCTGCTCACCAATGCGTAGATAATCACCCACAAAAGCAGAGATGGTACGTTCACCTAAGTCAGACGCAAGCATCTCATCATTGATAAATTCATGTTTCCATTTGGGACAAATCTGTCTAAATGGACAATAATTGCAGTGATTTCCTGCAATCGGTGGAAACTGATCAACTCAATCAGCAAACAGGTTTTCATGTTTGGCTCTACGAGTCTCAATATCGCGCATAATCGTGAGATATTTGGTTACCACCTCGCTGATCTCTTCATCATCAATCGTAAAGCGATACTCCTTCTGGAGGTGCGGGTAGATGAGAGCAGCCTGAATATGAGCAAACTTACGACCATAGGTCTGCTTGATCCCATGTGCATAAAGCACAATCTGCTCACGGTTATGGTCTTCATCATCGCTCATGAGGCGGCGAGATGTCTTATAGTCGGTAATCACAATCGTATCACCTGCGGCATCCATACGATCCAGCTTCCCCATAAAATCAATCCCATCCTCCAGCTTAAACCTGACCCAGTCCTCGATCCCCATCACACGAGTGTTGAACGGCTGATAGGTATCGTAATATCGGTGTAGATATTCGCGACCTCTGGATTGAAACATCTCGAGATCTGCAGGGACCGGTACTTCGAGAAAGTCTGCAAGATACTTGGCCCACAGCTCTTCAAATTTGAGTAATAATTCATCCAAGCTGACATCCATCGTGTTGGATTTCTGCTTATAGAGAAACTCTAGACTCTCGTGAAATACGCTTCACAATGTGAGAGTCAGACTATCTTCTTTACTCTCCTTACCTAGCTTATCAATATACTGATACTGGTATTTGCGAGGGCAAGTCTGGAAAGTTCAGATTTGAGAAAATGAGTAGGTGGACATGAGATTAAGGCTAGAAAGCTAAGAAGCTAGGTAAATTAAATATTATTTTCGTCATTGCGAGCGAAGTACAACGAAGCGCGGCAATCCAGAAAAGGCTTCACTTATCATTGGGAAATTGAAATCGGATGCAAGAGAAAAGTTATTTCATCGATCTTTCCCATCATCTTAATTGTTTCGCAACAGAATCAACAAGGATTGATATATCGGCATATTGAGGAATTGCGATAATACGAATATCTCTACAAACTCTGATCAAGATTTTGATCATTTCTATTTCTTGTAGTAATCAAGCAATAATTGGTTGTTTATTGTTTGTAGTGTTAGCTTGATAAATACCGATAATGAGATTTAATACTATAGTTTTGAGTTTCTCACCAAGCGTATATTTATGCTCTTTCGGTAAAAGTGAAATCATCTCATATAGTTTGAGTAGGAGATCATAACTCGTTTTGAACACTGGTAATTGGTCATACAAAGCCATCGTCAGTGATAGTAATATCAGGATATAAATAAGAGAACTGTTGTAGTGTAGATTGAGTCAAATAATGATGCCTATGATGATAGATAATTCATAAATATGAATTCATGATAGACTGAATATGATCATATGGCTCATGAGTGATTACACTAATACGAGACCTCCATCTTGTGATAGTACGACGATGCACATAAGTACGATAAGGCAAAATCATCGCTCAGCAAAATTTCACTCCATGATGATAGTGTTGTAGATAGATTTTGTTTGGATGAAGTTGTAGTCATAGTCTGGAACTCAAAAACTCACGCATCTGATCAATAAGTCCTAATAAATAATCTTTGGACTCATGCACAATCACAAAATCATCTACATATCTACCATAGTACTGGCACTTCATCTCATACTTCATACAGCGATCAAATACATCCATATACACATTAGCAAACAATTGACTCGTCAAGTTACCAATTGGTAAGCCACATCATGGTTTAGCGTGAAATAATGATTTGTCATCGGGTAGTCCATGGTAATCAGAGCTTGATCCATGAAAGATATAATCCATAGTAGGATCGTGCATCACAATCATCTCAACGAGTCGCAATAACCAACTCACATCACATCTCAACTTAGACTGATGCTCAATGATGAATGAACGAAGCAATCACCGCAAAATCTGCTTATTAATATTCATAAAGAATCCACGAATATCACATTTGAGGATCCAAGCATCACAACTATAATTTTGAGTACAAGATCTGATAAAGTGATCCACTCTCTGTCGTCCCAGTTGTGTACCTTTATGATTTCTACAGCTATAGCTATCATAGATAAAACGAGCATCATAGAGCGGATATAAATACTGATACACCAAGTGATGTACTACACGATCACGAAATGAGGCAGCAAAGATCTCTCTTTTGACTGTGTCAGTATAAATGAAGCAAGTAGAAGCACCAATATTATAGCGACGAGCAATCAAATCTTCATATAATTCTATCAAATAGTGTTCGCGATCCATCTCAAATTGCATCACCTGAGATGATGCTCTCTTGTGTTTTCTCGCTACTTCGTATGCAGTAAACAAATCATAGAGAATATGTTGTGTCATGATTATTATCCAAATCAAATCAAAATCATCTATCAAAAACTATCAAAAAGTCTCGAACAAATCGAGACTCAATGTCACCAGTGCTAAAAGAGACTGACAAATGAGCATTGTCCTCGTTGCCACAGTTGAAGTTCGCTTTCTTATTGTCTGAATTGCTTCACACAAAGGCAAACTCACCCGCCACACGCACAGGCAACCACGCATAGAGTTTATTACCTGCTCAGTTGTGATTGCCATTGGAGTTCTGCCAACCTGTGATAAAGTAACCGCTCTGATGTCATAACACCCTATCGAATACTATGATCTGTGATTCCTCCTCATAATTTAGAAGGGTTCCCATTCAAGAATAGGATGAGTCCTCGACTATAAGGAGAGGGTTACTGAACTAGTGTAATATATGCACGCTCTCATAATCCGTAAACCATGAGACTCTGGCACAAGTATCCTATCCAAGTAGAGCGAAAATGCATTGCATTTTCGCTCTCGCTTCGCGAGAGCTTCCAAAAATTTTTTATGAAAACCCCGCAATCATGCGGGACGAGTTCTCTTGATAATGAAAATATGATTCAAAATTGGTAGGCTCTAGCATAGAAGATTTAAATAAATACTAATAATGTTTCCTAATAAGATCTAATAATTGTCTGCAAAGGTAATCATCATCTTTTAAATATCTTC
>JAYSSF010000038.1:0-20895 GCA_043720715.1 bacterium | reverse complement strand
AAGCAATGAATTATTTTTTTCAACTCGTAAAGAGATAATTTACTGTATTTTATAAGCATAGTTGACTATATGGATACTAGTCTTCTATGCAAGAGCCTGACAATTATATGGTCGATATGGCGATCAATAATGATGGGTCACTAGGGATTACAGAGACTATTGATGTACAATTTAACGAGCCCAAACACGGTATCGAACGCTTATTGCCTCAACATTATGAGTATAATGAATCTCAAGACGAGATTGTCGACTATAGCAACATCGTCACCAATGTTACCAAATCCACCTATACCGAATGAGCAAATCTAGTTCTGAGACTGGGTGATGCAGACCGCACTGTAGATGGATCACAACAATATATTATCTCTTACACTGCTAGTCCGTGAGTCAAGCAATATAGTGGTCGACAAGAGTTGTATCGGAATCTCGTAGGCACACAATGGTGAGTGCCGATTCGTCAGGTTACCTTTCGTGTAGCAACGCCAGCGGGGGTGGATTTAACCAAACTTTGAAGTGGCGATATTCAGGTAGTAGCAGGAAATTATGGAGCTACAGGCAATATTAAAACTATGATTACTAAGGGAGATATTGTCTGACAAGCAACTAATCTTTGAATCAATGAGTGAGTGACGGTTGGTATTAAGTTTGATGATCATACATTTTCATCGCTTGCCCCAGGACAATACCAATCACGTCTAATACAAAATCAAAAAAATACCACAAAACATCAGTCTACAAATCTGTTAGTACGACTTTTTGTTGTTCTGTGAGTTGGGATTTGGTTATTCTTTGGGTGGCTATCATTTATGCCTGTTCGCCAAGAAAATCATAAAAAGCAGCAGGCATGAACTATCGTAACACAGTACTACCCACCCCCATGAATCACTCCCGCTGTTGCATGATACATTAATAACAATGCATTTGATACAGTCGATTTTATGGCAACGCTTTATGATTGGTGAGCGAGATGATATATTAGTATTGCAGAAGAAATAAAATCAGGAATTTTCAACAATAAAACACATATTATCTATTATAAAAGAATAAACCCCATAGATCTTGTTTCTTATGAACAGATCATCTGGAATATGATGTTCGATGGTGCCGGTTCATTTGATTTTGATAATCTCGATAGGGGATGGTTTAGCGATCATGGGAAAACATTCTTTGAATGAATCATTAACACTATCACTAATGAAAGTCAAAAATTTTATGAATCAGCAAAAGGTATTGTATGATGGATGTGAAATAAAAACCTTACTACTGAATGATCTAAGATATATGCTCATCTCCTGTGATATCGTGAGTTTATCCAAACTGTTGAACAAAACAAACTTGAAGAATTTATCAAACAGGATCCGCTCTTTGTAGATAAGTTACTGCCCTGGGCAGTAATCTTTGGTCTCGAAACAAGACTAGTACAAAAATTAGAATGACTTGAACGAAATAAACCAGCACGATATGTTGGTGATGGCTTTACGATCAATACTTTTGACTATATTATGAATGTTAGTACTAGGCCACTCATACCAAGTTCTGATTCATGAGTACTCAAAGGTTTGGGCGCAGGGTTTGATATCGCACTAGGTACAATAAGTATCGTGACGGGTGGTTGAGGTTGAGGAGGCTGAGGAAGAAGCCGATAGATTATTTACTAAATTTAACGTATCATGTTTCATAAGTTCCATCAAAGCACTAAAGTTATTATATTATTGTGTTTGCCCTCCTTAGTAACGCTGGTGATAAGTCTTTTTTATAGAACAGAAATAAAACGGGAACAGAAGTGGCCAGAACTCATTGAGTGAATGGATGTACAATTCTTTATTGGAGCGGTTGGTATTTCTATATTAATTATGTTTAGTGGCATGCTCTATCAACATACTCAAGACATAAAGAGAAAAAAGGCATGATCAATTGTAGTTCAATATTATCCACCCGATTGAATAACGCCAACCATTGCATGATATTTAGAAAATGATCAGTTTAATAGTAGTGATTTTGCTGCTTTAATTTATGACCGGTGAGCAAGAGGACTCATCAAGATTGAATCTAGAGATAGTTGAGAATTCTATGTGAGCGATAGTGTTATTCTCATAAAAACACAAGAAACGATTAATCTAAATAGTCATGAAGAAAAAATACGAACAACAATATTTTGAGAAAATAATGAATTTAATATAGATATTATGAGATACGGTTGGACAAATCAAAAACGTACTATATTCTTCAATTTAATCATAAAATATATAGAAATTAGTATTGAATGATTCTATAAGTATTCACATGAACTAACAATTCAGCAAAAGGCTGCTTCACTTCTAGGTAATAAATTTTATAATGAACTAGGCAACAAGATCTACTCTCAAATAATAGGATATCGTAATTTTTTACAAGATGTAGATTTAATCCTCTTACAAGAGTATTACAATAAAGATCCATTAATTATTGATGCTATGATACCACGAGCCATATCATTTTGAACTACCAATTCACTATTCCCTAAGTTGAAAAAAATCTCTCCACAATATAACCCAAAACGAAATATGTATTTTACAAACAATCCAACAAAGATAATACAAAATAGTATCAATGTAATAGATCGATCATATAACGAATACAAAAACCCAAAGCAATGAGTATAATTATCTACTGACCTAGAACCTAAATTATTTATCTTTTATATAAAAAAAACTATGAAATCATTTATACAACTCATGGGAGTACTACTTATTATTTTAGCTGCAATCGGAGGAATTTGATATGTTGCAGGAAGCCTTACTCAAGCACAACTAATCGAATATATAACCAAAGCATGACTGATCTGGTGTATCATCACAGTAGTAGGAGCAGTCATTAGCTTCATACTTCACCAAAATAAAAAAACAAGATAAACAATGATCATCGCGCTCTATATCATTTTATGTATTATAGTTATCACTCTCATATCTCGTCACTTGTCTGGGAGAGATTATTACGCACGCAAATTATGACCTATCCAGATCCATTATTACCCACCCAAGGGTCTGACTCCTGCCGAGTGAGGCTACATCGACAATGATAGATTTGATGCTCGTGATCTCACTGCAACACTGTATGATTGGCATACGAGATGACTTATTGCCATCGAACAATCCACCCAGAAATCACCCATCTTCCGCAAAGTTCGTGGGTGAGATTATACATTCAAATGATTTGAACACACAATCTGGACGAGAATGTTTGCAGATCGTGATTCGTTTAGCTTTGAGCAGCTTGACACTTATGGACGAGAGAGTCAGGATGAGTTTTTCGATCTCGCACGCATGGCCTTGGATGCAGGATGCAACGAATATTATGGTCGTGGACCACGACGATCTCGACAGTCACATACCCTCATCTGACAAGGAGCCATTTACTATCATCACCTCATGTGATACAAAGAATTTATCAAAACAGTAGAATCTGACAAACTCCGTGAGTTGGTCGCACAAGATCCTGATTTTATCAACAAAACAATCCCTTGGGCTGTCATGTTTGGGCTCGAGACTGTCTTCTCTCAGAAATTTGAGCAACTCGAACGAGCAGTATGAGATCACCCACTCTGGTCAGACAGCGACAATATGGGTCTACAAGCTCTCCACAATATTGTCTCACTGATTGGCACTAGAATCGGCCAAAGTACATCATACCGCCGTAGACACAGCATCTGGTGATAAGAATGTATGATAAGGGTTGATTTTATAGACAAAATCATTATATATAAACCATGACGCGAAGATCCTGCCAGACGGTTATATCTCCACACACAGTTTTTGGATTTTATAGTTTCATGCACCCACCCCTCATTGTAGGAGTTTTTTTTATATCAAAACCCACATCACTATGCACAACTGACAGAACAAAAATGCCACTATTATTTTTGATCAAGGTAACACATGAGATGAAATGGGGAAAATTATTCAATACCGCCTAATGCCCGAAGGAAAATGGCATAGAACAGTCCATGAAATGGGAGGAATTTCTGGTCGCCCGTCTATCTTTGTAAGTATATTGGAATCAGAACTACAGCAGGTTCTCCTTTATGAATCAGATCCCAGTAACAACAGTACAAAGTACCGTACCTACTTTAAACCTATAAGTATCCCTACCAAAACCTGGAATACCTCTCAGGATAGAACTATCTACATCTCCAAAGAGTTACTGGAAGCAATTCAAGCAGAACAAAAACAATAAAAAAATCTATTTGATTCTTGTAATCTTCTCACCCTTACTCACCTTTTCGTATCCAAGCTGCCCACAGGCTCACTTTTCATTACGGCCATGATTATCTCTTGTTGTCACTGTCAATCATCCAGCCTCAAGTACATCACGGAAACGTAGAATCACTGAGCGCTCTGACTCTTCCAAATCTGGCATTGCTGGGTTTGGGTTATATGGGATCAGATTTACATGAGCAAGACGATCTTTGAGTAGATCCACCATCTGGTGAGCCAACGCGACTGAGTCAGTCATATCCTTGATCATAATATATTCGTAGAAGATTCTATTATCCGTCGCAACCACATAATCATCAATCGCAGCCATCAGCTTATCGAGCGTATACACCTTGGAAATCGTAGGGATCAGTAGTTCTCTGAGCGGCTGATTGGGGGCGTGTAGAGAAAGTGCAAGTCTGACATTGATCCCGTCTTCGATCAGACGACGGATGCCTGGTATGATCCCTGATGTCGAGATTGTCACATGACGACGAGACAGTCACCATCCAGTCTTATTGTCCAACATATATCAGATTGACTGCTTCATGACATCATAGTTGAGCATCGGTTCGCCCATCCCCATAAACACCACATTCCTCACAGCCCAGTTGGTACCGTCTTCCTTCACGCCAAACTTCTTTTTGATCCAGTGGTTTGTCCAGATGATTTGTCCCAAGACTTCAGCCAAGCTCAAATTCTTACCAAATCATAGCTTACCCGTCACACAGAAGATACATCCTACTGGACAACCCACTTGAGTAGAAATACACAGTGTCAGACGATTAAGCACTTGTTTGCCCTTCCCTTTTGCTTTCGTCTTATCCTCATTATGATAATGGAACATCAACACCGTCTCGATGATCGTATCATCCGGCATCTTGAAGCCTACCTTACAGCTCTCCTTGCCTTCATAAATCCCATCTACTTCAAACGGAATAATACAAAACGTCTCATCCAGCTGAGTTCTGAGATCCTTAGGCAATGCTGACATCTCATGGAAGTCAATAATACTATTTTGGAAGATCTCATGCTCAATCTGCTTAATACGAAATGCTTTGACGCCGTTGGCATCCATTCGCTCCTGTCTTGCTTTGAGATCAAAAAATGGGGTTTTCATCAATATAGTCACATAAATACTAACAAACACTATAGTGATTTAGCACAGTTTTGCGAGGAGATATCAATTATTTCACCGACCTCTGCCATCCTATCAACTGTTTTGCAATCGAATCAATCAGTAATGAACTATCAGCATAATGTTTGATTGAGATGACGCGTATATCTCTTCCCACTCTCATAAGTAGTTTGATCATTTCCACAGATTCTCTCAATGATGAGATGATAACAAATTTATCAGTTGCTTGATTTGCTTGATAGATACCGATCACAAGCTCGAGGATAATAGTTTTAAGTTTTTCGCCCAAGGTATTCTTATGCTCTTTGGGAAACTCTTTGACAATCTTGTAGATCAAGATCAACAACTCATAACTCGTCTTAAATACTGGTAATTGGTCATACAAAGCCATCGTCGTTTATGGTAAAATCAGGATATAAATAAGTGAATTGCTGAAGTATTGAACCGATCAAATGATAATGTCTATGATGATACGCCAATCACAAATATGAATTCATCATTGATTGGATATGTCCAAAAGAAAGCTTAGTACTTGTACTCATACGAGATCTCCGTCTTGCAATCGTACGATGATTGAGATAATGACGATGAGGTAGTATCATCGCTCCACAAAATTTAACTCAATGGCTATAATATTGTAGGTAAATTTTGTTCGGATGAAGCTGTAATCATAGTCTGAAACTCAAAAACTCACGCATCCTATCAATTAGCTCTAATAAGTAATTTTTAGATTCATGCACAATCACAAAATCATCCACATATCTCCCATAATACTTACACTTCATCTCATATTTTATCCAGCGATCAAATACACCCATATACACATTGGCAAATAACTGACTCGTCAGGTTACCAATTGGCAATCCGCATCATGGCTTGACATAAAATAATGATTTGTCATGAGGTAACCCATCGTAATCAGCACTTGATCCATGAAACATATAATCAGTTGTAGGATCATGCATCACAATCATTTCGACAAGTCGCAATAACCAATCTACATCACATCTCAATTTAGATTGATGCTCAATAATAAACGAGCGAAGCAATCACCGTAAGATCTGCTTATCAATATTCATAAAGAATCCACGAATATCACATTTGAGAATCCAAGCATCACGAGTATAGTTTTGCGTACAAGATCTGGTGAAATGATCAGCTCTCTGTCGTCACAGTTGTGTGCCTTTATGATTTCTACAGCTATAACTATCATAGATAAAACGAGTATCATAGAGTGGATATAGATACTTATAGACCAGGTGATGCACTACGCGATCACGAAATGATGCAGCAAAGATTTCTCTTTTGACTGTATCGGTGTAGATAAAACAAGTGGAGGTTCAAATCTTATAGCTACGAGATACTAACTCCCCATAAAGCTTAATCAAGTTTTGCTCACGATTCATCTCAAACTGCATCACCTTTAAGTTTGAGGTTTTGCCTCTTCTGGCTAACTCATAGGCTGCGAAGACATCATATAGTAGATTCATGACAAATACATAAGAGAAAACCCACACAAAGTGGGCATAACAAGTGCTGAGAAAACGAGCACGGAACGCATTGTTGCGGTTGTTTCAGTTCAGGTTTGCTTTGTCTGATTTGAATTTCGCTCTTAGCGAATTACCACTGTCATTCTTCGCACCCAACCAAGCATAACCATAGTTGCCGAGGTTATCCGAGTTAGCGTTACCGTCTGAGTTCGCCATATCAAGTGACTACTGTAATGTTGTACAATCCTATCGGATCGCACAATCTTATATTTCCCTATCAAATCAAGGGAGAGTCACTGAACTTGTCATCAGTATTGTACGCTCTTGTATCCCGTAAGACGTTAAAAATTTCAAAACTTCTACTCCAATATCCGAAAATATTGGTACAAGACTCTGGCACAAATATCCTATCCAAGTAGAGCGAAAATGCATTGCATTTTCGCTCTCGCTTCGCGAGAGCGTCCAAAATTTTTTAGATACTTCAAAAAATCCCGCAATCGTGCAGGATTAGTTCTTTTACTATTGAAAATATGATACAAAATAGATGAATTGATAAATAGATTAAGATGACAATTTCTTGAGAAAACGAGCACGGAACGCATCGTTGCGGTCGTTCCAGTTCAGGTGCGCTTTGACTGATGCGAATCCCGCTCTTAGCGAATTACCACTGTCATTCTTCGCACCCAACCAAGCATAACCATAGTGGCCGAGGTTATCCGAGTCAGCGTCACCCGTCTGAGTCCGCCCAACTTGTAAGATCTTGATTATTGAATCAGAGTAGTGTTGTAAACTGTTTCATCGGTTGTCACCATGTAGCATATTGATAATCGACTCATGATGGCATGAGTTTAATAATTGATTCAACTTCTGCTTGGCTGAGTAAATCTTGTTTTGTATCTGTATAATATTGCCCTAGTTGTGTACCAGTATAGTATTTATGCTTGGTAAGTCATAGCTGATCTCTCTTATCGAGAAATGCTTGAGGGATATTAGTATATTCATATTGTGCTAGTAGGTCCGTATCTTGTAATGGTAGTTCAAATTTACCCTTATCAGTAACGATAATGATTGCTTCAGTCGTGATAGACTCAATCGCACCTGGGTTTTTAGCTTGAATGCTATCGACAATTTGTTTTTGCTCATCACTAAGTTTCTCATATCATCCACCAGGATATTGAGAGTATTCATCCATAAATGCTGATTTGTCTTTGACAGTAGCCGCAATTTTTGATTTACGATTCTCATATCTATCAGCTAATCTCTCATCGTGAGTTTGATCAAGATAGATCTTTCTTTGAGTTTGATAATTATCATCTCATAATACTTCTCCTAATGCCTCTCTTCATTGTTCTTGAAATTCTTGGAGTTTTCCAGCATCTCATTCTTTGATTAATTGTGCTTCAATTGTTTGAAATTGCTTGATTTTAGCACGAACATCATCTTGAGGATTAGAAATTGTAGTGTTCATTAATATGAAATTTAAAAAATACTGACTTAAGTATAATCAAATTATAATATATTGCAAATAGATTTTTATAGGAGTCAACTAAATCACAACCCTCCTAATCTTCTCATCCATCTTGATCAACAACTCCCTTGTGATCGTATGGTTGATACGAGCCATCTCATGCCAGCTGTTTGTATGTTGTGGATTTGATGAGACCACATGCACTACATCTCCATGATTTACTTCTCCTTGTTCTTTTTTCTTGTCCTTATCCTCGGCTCGCGCTGAACTATAATTCATCGAAATCGCTCCCACCAGTGGCAATTCAATACTTGCTCAGGCTTGAGCGGGGTCTCATAATCTCACACTCCACTGCCCAGCCATCGCACGAGTCAACCCCTCTGTATAGCCAAATGGGATAGTGATAATCTTACCTGCCTCATGTGCTACTCGCTGATATCCATATCCGACTCACTGTCATGCTACGATCTGCTGTGTGCTAATTACGGTACTATATACATCAGCTACCATCTGGAGTTGTATTTGTTCATCTCTCTGCAGGATCTCGGTGCCCCTTGGGGATAGAGGGTGAGGGTTTTGTTCCCCTCTCTGCAGGAGAGGGGTTAGGGGTGAGGTATACCCATACAACCCCTTCCCCAATCTATGAGCATTGAACCATGGATCGACAAATCTGATAATACCCGATGTATTGTTGATATGTCTGTATTGTGGACTAAATCCATAGGATAAGATCACATCATACATACGCTTAAACACTGTGATCTGCTCCAGTGACGCTTGCTCTCCATCCGGCTCATCATCACAAGCAAAATGACTCATCACACCCTCCACGATCAGTGAGCTTCCGCGGATCAGTGACAAAATATCAGGTAAGTCAGCCTCTTGAATACCCTCACGATTGAGTCCCGTATTGAGAAACAGATGAATACAAAATGGTTTTTCAAGTCTGACAAGTTCAGTGATAATCTCCTGTGTATAGACTGCTACATGCACACGACGATGATCCAGATGACGATATCTGTCCACATGCGCCTCGCCCATCATCAGCACATCGAGCTTCGTATAGTGCAAGATCTGCTGCGTCTCAGGATAATTATCCACCGCCACCATCTTCACTGTCTTAATCATCGATACCGCCTGACTCACCTCGCGTAACCCATGTCCATAAGCGTTGGACTTGAGAACGGGAATGAGTAGATCCGATGAGCGGATCATTGCACGAAACACATTATAATTATGCCAAATCGCTCCATGATTAATCGTTACCCAATTGAGTGTGGGTGTCTGGCGGCGAGAAAAGTAGTGCTGCAACTTAGTAATTCGAGCAAACATATAGCTACTCTAGTGATTTTATGTTTTTTTGCGAGAAGAATTATATTATTTTTCTCCTCATACCCCTATCAATCCTCACCAATACCTCATAGACAATCGTCCCACACTGCTCAGCCAGAACGACAAATGAGTTATCATCTTCTAACTGATCAGAAATCATACACACTTCGTCTCATACATGCACTGCATCACCACCTACCCAACTACTCAGATTCATCGATATACGACCAGCACAGTCTAGATATCCTCATGCGTGCTTAATCTTCCACTCACCGCTTACCGCTCTCCATAGTCCTTCTGTATAACCAAACGGGATAGTCGCTATCGTCTCATCATCTCATGCAATCCACATACCATCATAGCCCACGCTCGCTCCATCATTGACCTGCTGTATCGCCACCACGCTCGACCACACTGACATCACGGGCTGTAATTCAATTCAACCACCTCTCACCTTTGACCTCTCACCTTTGACCTGCGTAGGATTATACCCATACAACGCCAAACCACTACGATGAGCCGTCCAGAAATCATCATCGCACTGCAGTAACCCACCACTATTATTGATATGTCTATACATAGGACTAAAACCATACGAGAGCACCACATCATACATCGTCTTAAAACGCTCTACCTGAGGATTAACAAAACTGACATCATCACTGTCTCCATAAGCCAAGTGTGACATCACACCTTCAAGTTGAATCTGTGATCATGACAACAAATTCAAAAACTCATCCAGTTGATCCTGTTGGATACCCTCTCTATTCATCCCCGTATTAAGAAATAGATGTACTCTCCAGCTCTTACCCAATGAGATCAAATGCTGTAGTGTATCTACTCTATACACAGCCAATACTATGCGCTTGGGGTCAAGCTGACGATATACACTATGATCCATCTCCCCAATGATCAAGATATCACTACTTAGACCATCACGCACGATCTGATATTCAGGATAGCTATCCACCGCCACCAAGTCAGGTTTGACCTTTTTCAAGATGCAACAGACCTCACTCAGTCCATGACCATAAGCATTGGATTTAAGCACAGGTATGAGTATATCGTCTGGATGTAACGCCTGAAGATAGCGATAGTTATTCACCAGTACAGCACTATCAAGCTCTACCCAGTTGAGTGATTGGATCGTAGGAGTAAGTAGATTGCGAAGTCGTTTGATCATCATGATAAGAAAAAATACCTACTATGATAGTAGATATTTAGACTAGTTTTACGAGCGTATTTTTGCCCCCTCTTTAACCTATTTTTAACTTATCTTCACCATGTACACTCTTTTTTTTGTAATCCACCAACTCCATCATCATACAAACTTCTCACCACTGAAGCTACGAGCAATCCACTGCTGCCACTCCAGCAGCCTCCCCTGCGTCATATCATCATAACATCCCGACCAGTCAAACAACCACGACAGGTATTCCAAGCTCCACCCACCTATCTGTCAGATATATCGACCCTGCACTTGCTCATCTCGTACTGGATCATTATACTTGATCTGACTTGCCTCGAGTCTATCATATAATCATTGCCGATACTCCAACTCTTGATCACTCAGCTTCATGACAATCTCATGTCTGATATGATTCCTATATGAGATAGTTACATCTGCATTTGACTCATCAATCATATATGGAATTTTATATTCATCACAGTAATCTTGAATCTGTTTTTTTGAATATATCAACAATGGCCTCAATATGGTCATTTTTCATCCCATCTTCATCCCTCTCGATGATTCACTATTGTTCAATCTATTTTTCTCCTCTATTAACCTCATATTCAAAAACCCCTTCACCTGACAGCCCCTACGCATATTCATTAAGCTCGTCTCAATACGATCAGTGAGATTGTGCCCTGTAATCAACACACTACTTCACGCTTCTTCCATCACCGACTGGAAAAATCCATGACGAGCAACTCTCAAATCACGCTCAGTACTACTCCCTCCATCATAACATCATACATGCGCTATCATACCATGACAATACTGCATCACCAAATCACGCTCATCATCCGACTGCAATCTCAAACCATGATGATAGTGAGCTATATGAAGATCAGCAAGACTCCTTCATTGTCTAAACCAAAAATCCCTGATCAGTGTCGTAATACACATACTATCAGGTCATCCACTCACTGCAATCACTACTGGACCGATATGCTGAGTGAGCAGAGTAATAATCGATTGATTGAGAGTAATAGATAAACTCATAAAAAAATAAATGATGGTTTGAATCTTATTTTTATCTTTTGTATTGTTCTTATCTTTTTTATTTTTATTTTAAATATTTAATGATATAATGATGATGATATCCCAAGATAAAAAACCACATACTAGTCATCACGAGACCTAGTATCAACAACACAGCATACCAGCTGAATACTCTCGTACGAGATACGACATCTTCGCCATACTGTCAGATAATTTGCTCATATATTACATGATCTGGTTCCACACAATAGTTAACCCATTCACATAAGTTCAATCACCATAAAGATGGTCATGCACTATCGTGAGTACCTCATAAATCACTATGAATGTTTGGGAGTACTCGTCATAAAGGCATATCTGCTTCATAGCGAGAAGACATTAACTGTAACAAAAGAGCATCTAAAGAATCTGATACTCATGTCGAAGTAGATCTAACACGATCCAATGCAGAAGTAGCTAAAGACATATCACCATTAGCTATATCTCATACATATGCTAACTTTCCTACCCAAATCAATCATAGTGGTAAATCATCTCGAACTTGTTTAGGTGAGTAGTTAACACTATTGGACTGACGAGCAACAAGAAATCTATCTCGCTCAATACAACGTTTAAGTGCACTAATACGACGTCATGGGCATTTGATAATATGCTCAATATATGAGCCATCTCATATAGGTTGATAAACAGGTAGAGAGTCTGTGTCTATTGTTATGGGTCTAGGATTAGAAACTGATCCCCATAATCATCACACAGAAGGATAGATGACTGTTGGTAATTGATGATGTACGTATCATATCACATAGTCTGACTGATTACCAAGTTGATCTACAGCAATCACAGCCCAATAGATTGTTCATCATGGGATCTGAGATCATGGGATCAATAAACTAGTCCCCGTACTAACAAAAGCTACCATACTCGATAACAACGGAGTCATACCAAAAAATACAACATACTGAGATAACCCAATACCACTATCGCTCACTCAAGACCACTGAAATATAACGTCTCATGAAATAATAGTATTATTTTCTAGTCATAATATGGGGCGGGGCGGTGCCAGATCATCTACCATAACTACGATATCCGATGGACTCAGCGGCTCTCAATTACTCATAAAATCAAGTTCAAAACGATGCTCCGTATCTCATGTACTCAAATCAATGATATACTCTTCACTGTACTGCCCAGTACCCGATCATAATATATAAATTCAGTCGAAAGATCAACTAAGTATATATGTTGAATCCTGATCAGCTGCTATACCAAGGTGTAATTGATGTTGATTAGTCCATCGACGACCCAGCATGGTATCATATAGCCATACTCATGTCTGGTTCACAAGTTGTAATGATCCACTATATGAATTAACAATACGAAACTTCATTGTTGTACCCTGTGATAACGATATTCATCGTATCATACTCAAAACTCCCACCATCAAAACGCCAACGACAAAACTACGACGAATCAATAACGGAAGCTGTGCAAACATAAGGAAATATGTGTTTCTATGTAAATGATTTTTTGCTTCTTTTGTGAGAATGGTTACGGCGCATACGATTAATCAAATAGATCAAATATCACAAGATAATCACAAACGCTCATCCAAGCATCTGTCGCCCACGCCATGCAGTCACAAAGCCGCTACTTGTCAATATTTTAGTCTGAGGTTTTAACAATTCGGGATCAATAATTACGCCGCTACCAATAATAATAGGTTTATAAGTGATTGTATGAGTTACTGTAGCTGGACCACCTACCCATCGAGCAAGAGGCGCTACTGGAAACTCTACTGCTTTACGCTGTCTAGGCACAAGTTTTTGAACTTGAGATCACTGATCGAGATCAATCAAACCAAACCAAGCACGATAGTGTGAGCTAATCATAAGGTCTAGTCAGACATTACCACTATTTACCAACACTGATCTTGTCGTAAGATTCTTGCCAATCTTGAGTAATAATGGGTTCTTCTGAGCAATTACCTCAGCAATATTCTGCCATCCCACCAACAAGGAATCAACAACACTGACCTCCTTGGGCATCAGTCATGGAAACGATCACTCCATTGTTGCATCTTGTGGTTGAAGATCGACAATATACTTACCTTTTAGATTAAAATCAATAAAACTTGCACGTCTAGTTAGGATCGTAAACATCTTATTAACATCTCATGATTGAGTAACTGCTCATGAACCTATTATCTGAAATGTCGCACACCCATATGCTGTACCAGCATATCAAGCAGGAAACATAGCTTTGGCGCTAATCTTCACTGTCTCTCCTCCTTGGATCTGTATCGTTGTTGGATAGTCAGTGATATATTGCCCAAAATTAGTCTTGGTACTTTCTGGTTCGCAGGCTTTCTTCTGATCTTCGTCTGCTGTGATCGTTCCATCCACAAAATTCAATGAGATCGTTGTATCTGTCGGTCCACCATTTTCGATAAACATACAGATGTCAGTTTTTTCTTCTGGTACTGCTTCCAAGACTGCTACCTTAGTACCAGCTACGGCTCCTGTATCATTACAGAATCTAAGGGTCACATCTCATAGGTTAGTGGTTCTTTGGGCTTGAGCAGATACAGTTCATCACATCATCACAAGCATCATCATTCAAGCCAATATGGCATGTTGTTTCATCATTAATCAATACAGATATAAAATAAATAATTATCATTAGTATAAACATCACTACACAAAACACAAGTCAGCCTTCCTTATTCTCATCTAATTTTCATAGAGCGTATAGGTAATCGTGCCTGTATAGGTACCGATTACTTGATACGGTGGTACTGTTACCTTGAGCCATAGTTTACTACCATATTGCCCAATGAGGCTACTATTGGCAGCAGTGTCTCTCTTAACAAATGTCACGGTAGTATTTGCTCAAGTGTAAGCTTGCATCCCTGTCGCTACTACGACTCTAGGATTAGCGCTACCAGACAACAGTGTCATAGTATCTCATCTCCACTGGATTGCAGTATTGGATAATGTTCATCATCCTGACTTAGTGAGTGTTGGTAGTGACAATGTAGTATAGTACCCACTATTGATACCCTTCGTATCAGTAACAGAGAAATAATCAAACTGATATTCAAGTATGTTGCCAGTATTGTCTGCTGAGCCGGAAAGAGATAAAACGCTAGGACTCTCAATACAAATTGTACCCGTAGGAGTAGGCGGTGGGATCGACACCACAAAACTACCAGTATAGGTCACCGCTCTACCATATGGATTGGTCACCAACATCGTAGTCACATATGTATCATTGACAAGTGCTGGGCTAATCGTTCCTGCAGCGAGTGTCCAGGTACCATTACCATTGTTGGTACCGGTATAATTGGTACCGGAAATAGCGAGTCTAATACTATCCAAGACGCCTAGGATTGTACCAGTCAGCAATGGAGAGCCAACTGTAACCAATGATGTAGTCAGACTAGCGGGTTTTGTATACAAATTATACACCTGTCCTGAACTAAGAGTATTTGCATAAAGTCTAACATCATCTACACACCCCGTAAAATAGTTGTTTGCTGTACTATTAGCAAACCTACCAATATTCAACCTATTGTCTATGTTACTACTATAATTAACAGTGGTTGCACTCGTACCCACAGCAACACCATTAACATAGATAGTTCTACTCGTCGCAGAAGCATATACCGCAGTAACCAAGAACCATTGCGTTGTATTAAGTGTTGTACTCGCATTAGTATAGGTGGCAGTGCTATTCTGAGCATTTTGTCTACCCGTAGCATTAATATGCTCGATATTCCACATTCTGCTGGTAGAACTAAATCTCGCAAATGACATCACTCATGCAGTCCTTGTGATCGAGCTACTCTTCATCCACACTGACATCGTAAATGGATATGCAGTCACAAAATTAGTTGCTCTCTCCAAATATTGATTGGTACCATTGAAACACATTATTGTCTCACCATTCTGATTACCGGTAGTAACACCATTGAATTCTGTCGCGTTAAACCCACTACCCGCAATATCTCTAAATAATGCTCCTGTTTTGCTACCATCAAGATGGAAACGCAAACCGATCGGAGCAGGTAGTAGTATACAACTACTCGGCTGACCACTACATTGTCGTCCTTGTTCAACCTGACAAGTATTACTACAACCATCCCCATCATTCAGATCTCCGTCATCACATTGCTCTCATCAGGCTATGACTCTATCTCCACATTCGATATCAGCAATCTGGATGGTAAACCCATGCAAGATCACACCATCATTCGCAGTATTATCAGCCATTGTCAGGGTCCAAATACCAATCGGATTCGTATTACTATAGACATTATTTAGTGAATCTCTCGGGAGAAACCTCCCACTCACTGGCAATCATGATGGTAGAGCTCATGCTTGGTCATCTAAGATGGTAATCACTCAGGTTGCAGTCCCATCAGCATAGGTTCCTGTTGAGATCAGTCTTCTGGTCACTCATCCAGGTGATGTAATAGTAAATGATTTCTGACTAGGAAATGAATTAGTATTACCAAAACTCAATGGGTTTTCACTATCAATCGCCTGCCAGTTTATCAGTACGTTGATATCAGAGATCACAAATCCCGTCGAGACACTACCTGTAGCAATCGTCACTGTCTTAGTGAGTGATCCATTATCCACAAAGTTACCCGTATTCGCGCCTCCAGTATAGGTAAAGGTGAATACTGATGCACCACATGTATAGAATCTAATCTGACCCCCCTGGACGCTAGTAGTTGATCATGGTTTATTTGCATTTCCGTCGAGGTCACAGGTAGTATTTGGGTTAGTAGATAATCATTGAGTAGATCGACTCTGACCAGCATGCTGGACTTGGATCATCACTGGACTACCATCAGGCAAGTCAGACTGATATGTAATCATCACTGGTTGAGTGAAAATCAAATGATCTCACGGCGTGCCCATTTCAATACTAGTCGGAGCAAATATTGAGCGAGGATTTCTATCCTTGATGATCTCCTCTGTCACAAACTGATCAATCTTGAGCTCTTGACCCTGCGCCGTAAACAATACCGTCCCAGAATCAATAGTTGTACTCAAACTACCATTTACGTCAGTATAGATAATATCACGAACAATCTGCAATTTATTAGCTTTACCACTATCACGAGGACGTTTGGTTTGTTGTTTTTGAATGATTCCAGCTCATTGATCAATAAGCTGTGCAAACTCTTGACGCGAAGAAACATGATAAGTTCATTTTTGTCATATAATTCATCATGAAATATGGCTTACCAAAGATCAAGCGGCTTCTCTATTTCTAATTCAACCTGATTCCTTAGATCCAAACTGTTTGTTAACTCACTGGCTCACGATTCATGACCCACGATTTATGATTAGTTTGACTCCGCTAAACACTGGTGGTAAATCAAGTAATTCGCCTGAAAATAGTATCAATCCAGAAAGATATTCTTGGTCTCCAGGATAGGTAATGTGACCAGTTAATCGATTGCATTCACGCACTATAAGATAGTTGCCACTGTCAACCAATGCTTGATGAAGTAGGATACCAGTACCATAAGATAATCACATAGTCTGACTATCAAATCATGATCGACTACCGGTCCATTGGCTACGACCAATCGCGCCCGTATGAGTTTGGATCCCAGTCCACTGCATCGCAGCCATATCCCACACGCAAGATCATGTACCACTATATGACACTACAATTCATGATTCACCGTTTGTATGATTTGTGTTGTTTTTTTGAGGCTCGACTATTGATCATGTCAATATTGATCATGATTGTGAAGAATCATAGAGGTTAATGACGCGCTGTCTCTTGATTTTCGCATTCACTGCACTTGCTTGTTGTGTCATCTCCTGAGCAAATATCTCAGGCAATTGTGTAAGACTCAGTAGTGACAATATAAGCACCACCACTAACCATTTAGTCCTATACGCCAAACCGCTCAATCATTGATTGATTGTTCTGATACTTGAAGAATAATGTGTCAAAGCTCTACGTCTAAACATAAGTCATACAAATAAGTATTCACTTAGTTACTGTAAAATCGAGATCAAGCTAGAACAATTAGATCGATTTTACAGCTAAGATATCGGTTGTTTACCTTAAAGATTCTATATTAGAACCGATATGTTAGTATAGTGAGACTATACCGCAAAGGCAACTTTGCCCATTGACAATAAAAAAATATCTACACCGAACTAGTCAGTATAGATATTTTAGATATAGTATATAATAATCTGAGAATGGAACATAGATAAATCTATTTTACAAACTCATCTCTATCTTCCAACACAAACGACTCATACTCAATATCTTGCAGTGAGAATTTCTGTTCTTTGTACGCTCTAAAGAGCATCAATGCGGCATTATCTCTGCTTACGGCTTGCAGCCCTGCTCACTGTTTGATGATTCATAGATCAGTAGCTACACTATTATAGTTAGCATACCAGGTAGATCATGATTCATCCAGATATGATTTGAGAATCATACGCATCAATACTGCATTGAGCTCTGCCTTGGTAATCGTATCAAATGGCCTAAATTTGCCTTCTCATCACTTCATAAGTCATAGTTGGTATGCAAGTGCAATATATGGTTTGAGGCTTGGATCAGTATTAACGGTATCACTATATGAGATCTTCAATGATAAATCAGGCTTTCTACATAGTACATTAATCGCAAAGTTGGAGAAAATCTTAGCTGCTTGCTCTCTGGTAAGATTGGTATATGGTCAGAATTCATCCACTGAGTTAAACTTGGTGAGCTCATATGCATATAAGAATGCAAGCGATGGTTTAAACTCAGGGTCGGTAGTGATAGTGAGTGAATCAATTATGATCACACCAGTTTTAGCAGTATGGCAGTATCAGTCAGTGATTGATGGGTTGAAGATATCTTCCGGATCAAGAACAACAACATTTCAGGTATCAATACTTCATGAAGTAGGCTGCGAAGAAGATGATGATCCGCCTCATCCAAATGATGGCGTCACGCTCACTGGTACTGCTGGTCCTGATGGATCAATAATCACTGCATTAACAAGACCGTCTTCATCAGCTAGTCAGCCATCTCTAATACTAAATGTTACCTTAGTTACTGGAGTTCATCATACCGTCTTAGATCATATACTTACTGCAACCACTTGGCCAATATCAGTATAAGTGTTACTTCCACTAGCAAATTTTCTCCATAGCCATTGAGAAGTATCATAGACACGATCGTAGTATATGGTTACAACACCAGTCATACCAGGATCAGTACATCTAATTTCGAACTTATTGAGTCACAATGGGTAGCTATATGGATCATCCTGCGTAGGCAAACTTGGCTCTGTGACAACACTAAAGTCTGACACAATCGTACATCATCCTGTAGTTTCTAGTGTTGTATAGGCATTCGTGAGTGGATTTGGCGTACTTGCTACATCAGTTTGAGTGCTATCGAGCATTCCATCGCCATTACCATCTCAGCTATTGTTTCATGCATCTTCAATCGTGTCAGTATTGCCATCTCCGTCAGTATCAGCCAGTGCTGAGCTGACAACAGTGACCGTCCTTGTGACAATATTTGATATATTACCGGCAGCATCAATTCTCTTATAATACAAGATATAAGTTCCAATGGCTGCAGTATTAACAATTCATGAGAATGCAGCAACAATCATTCCAGATCAATCAACACTATCAGTCCATATTGCTCCAGATTCAGTGTATACCGATCACTCAGAAATTATTATTATTCATGATCATATAAGAGCAACTATTGGTGTGCTCGTATCAAGAATTGCTACTACTGTTCCGGTGCTTATATTGTTTGAGGAATCAGTGACTGTTGCTATTGGATTTGAAGTAAGTAGCATTCCAATACAGCTTACATTTCATCCACTTGATGGACTTGGAGTACATGTCAGTCATGGGATTGTTGCTGTGTCTCCAGATGCAATATTAGTACATATGATAATTACCGCTCCGCTTGTTGGACTTGGTGATGCACTACACACTGGTGCGCTCGGTGCGC
The DNA here is from genome assembly GCA_043720715.1 of bacterium. Taxonomy (GTDB): domain Bacteria; phylum Patescibacteriota; class Gracilibacteria; order Absconditabacterales; family Absconditicoccaceae; genus JAYSSF01. Next base: position 992 of record JAYSSF010000038.1, on the reverse strand, counting down.
TCGTATCTTGCACTATAATAATCCTTGTCTCAATAGTATTATTCCCAACCATATCTACCTTACGATATTGAATCAAATAAGTACCAGTCTGACTCATATTCACCGTTCCACTCACAGCAAATGATCAAGTAGATCACCATGTTCAGGTCAGAATCGATCATGATCCATCGGCATTGTCAGTCCATGATGCTCATACGTCAAGATAAATACCAGTGCTTGTCTCCAGGGTAAGTCATGTAGATCATGAAAGGATAAGTATTGGCATTTCAACATCTATACAACTCATTGATCCAGTGGCACTACCATATCATCATGGGCAAGGTGTACAGCTTGTTGAACCAATGGTATCGCTAAATGTATTGGCTGCACACATCTGCTGTATAGTTGCTCAAGTAGTAGCAACATAATTTCCTAACCCCGCAGGAGTACAAGTTATTTGCCCTGTTTGACTTTGGTAACTACCCACATCATAATAATTAAATCCGCTTGAGCCCATGCTAGCAACATAAGTTCATACTGGAGCACCCTCGCACACATATTGTCCTGTTTGACTTTGATATGTTCACGTTGGACACAATACCGCACCAGTAGAACCAGTTAATCGTACAAATGAACCCGCTGGAGCAGGAATACGTGCAGCCGATCAAATCAAGTCTGTATAAGTTCCCAATGCACAAGCAATTTTCTGAGTAGCGCCCGTAGTTCATACAAATGATCCAATATCAGCATACGTACATACTCAACCAGTAGTTGAATTATAACTACCCACATCACATGGCTGACACAACACTCATACAAGCTGATTACCAGGAGTACAAATTGGGGCTATTATAGTCACAGATCTTATAGTAGTACCCATATTACCGCTTGGATCAATATAATAGTAAGTTAAAAGGGCTAAATAGAAAATTTAGTGTGGCTAAATAACCTAGAAAACAGCATAATAGAGCTGTTATTTAGAACTAATTTAGCACAATGACTAAATGTTATGC
>JAYSSF010000037.1:0-3180 GCA_043720715.1 bacterium | reverse complement strand
TGGCTATTTAACGCCTCAAGAGGTGTATATGAACTATGAAAAAACGATATGAAAAATCAAGTGAAATTTAGTGGTGCAATAGACTTGTATATGTTCCTCCCACATATCCATTATAGCTATATATATATATCATTTGTCAATAGGTATTTTCATAATCCTCATTTCTCCCAATCTATCCTCTCTTCACTATTCAAGTTTTCCTTGTACTAGAAGGTAAAATCATCATGATACAGGGGATACTTTTTTTGATTGATCGATACTACATACTACATGGCAGATCTCAGCAAATACAACAACATCGTGATCGATACCAACTACAGCAAACTAATCATCGGATGAGGTTATCCTACATACGACCATCTTTTGCCTCACACTAAAAAAGCTAAGATCTGACTCATTGATCGTGCCATGAGTTGGGTATTTGCCTCTCCACACCAAGTCCCTAAGTCTCCCAATTCCCCCTGACAAGGGGGACATCCCGGTGGAACCGGGAAGGGGGTTTCGGGAGGTGGCGCAGCCGGAGGGATTTGATCATGAGCTCCTGACCTCACCACGACGTGAGCACAAATCTCTGCAAGCTATGAAATGCAAGAACAAGTCAGACAACTCCTTAGTATTGATGATGACAAATATCAAGATACACTACTTAATTCTGACTTAAGAAAATATCTCCTCACGGTCGAGAAGGATTTCCTCTCAGCAATGCAAGATTATAAGTCTCATATCGCTCCATCATACCGACAGACTAATCCTGGTAATTTTCAACTTTCAGGAATCTTCGGTAAGACATATTATGTACAGAACTACCCATCATATACTGACTTCCTCTGGACCAGAGACGTACTCAGCTTCTACGGTAAATGGGATGCAACATGGTTTATCTATCCATCAGATGAAAGTACGATTGCGGCCATGATGAAGCGTCGTGCAACTCAGCTTAAAGCTGAAATGTCTGACCTATTGAACAAATGAATCACTCTTGATGCTGATGTGGAGGTCGAGTATAGAGATGTCGAGAATATCAGACAAAAACTTACTACCAAGGAAGAGAGATATTTTCAGACTGCGATGTATATGACGATGTATCATGCAGATGCGAGCAAACTCAACGAGGAATCCAAAAAATTAGAACAAAAGATTACCGGTTTTGGTCTCAGAATCAAACCTGCGACACAACGTATGGATCAATGATTGACCAGTACTCTCCCACTTGGTATTGATGATTTGGGTATTTCTCGCAGTGCCATTACTACATCATTAGCTGGTAGTTTTCCGTTTATTTCGAGTGATTTGATTGACGACACAGGGATTCTCTATGGAGTCAATCTTCATACGGGCTGACTCATCATCTTTGATAGATTCAATGGTAAATTACCAAATGCAAACTCTGTTGTACTCGCTACCTCTGGTGCTGGTAAGTCATTTACCGTAAAGCTTGAGATCCTCAGGTATCTCCTTCACAATATCGATGTGATCGTCATCGATCCCGAAAATGAATATCAGTGACTTGTCGATAAGGTATGATGAACCTATGTCAATATTGCGATCAATAGTAGCCAATATGTGAATCCGTTTGATCTTCCGCCCAGGATCGAAGACGTCGAATATGGTCCAGGAGACCTGCTCAGAAGTCAGATTTTGGGATTATTAGGACTCGTCAGCACGCTGATCGGTTGAGTTACACCGGAGGAAGAAGCACTGCTTGACAAAGCACTTCAGTCCACCTATGCGCTTAAGGGTATCACTTTCGAACTTGATGACTATAGTAGCTTCACACCACCACTGATGCAAGATCTCATGCAGGTCTTGGAAGGCATGGAGTGATGAGATAGACTCTCTATCAGAGTTGCCAAATATGTAACTGGTACCTTTGCTAAACTATTCAACAACTATACCAATGTAGATCTCGAAAACTGACTTACTGTATTTAGTATCAGAGATTTGGAAGATAGCCTCAAAACTCCTGCGATGTATAATATCCTCAACTACATCTGGGCCAAGGTAAGATCTCATAAACGCAAGCGTCTCCTTGTTGTCGACGAAGCATGGATCATGCTCCAAACTGATGTATCAGCTGAGTTCTTATACGGTATCATCAAGCGTGCTCGTAAATATGGTCTATGAGTTACTACCATCTCTCAGGATGTGGATGACTTCCTCAAGTCCAGCTACGGTAAGCCGATTGTGACCAACTCAGCACTGCAAGTCCTCCTCAAGCAATCTACTGCAAGCATCAAGTCTCTGGAACAGATCTTCTGACTCTCTGAAGCAGAAAAAGAAAAACTCGTCTCATCTAATATCGGAGAAGGACTATTCTTTGCTGGTAATCAGCATGTCGCAGTCAAGATCCTCGCATCAGACTATGAGAAGAGCTTTATTAGCAGTGATGTGAAGTAAAGAGACTACTCTATTCAAATCATATCTAAATATTCTTGAATCTTTCCAAAATCCCAAGTATAATCTTTTTTTCAAAATTCTTGAGCAATACTATTCCATTTAATTTCCTCCTGATCATTAAGATGATGTTTAGGTACTGAGCCATTTTGTCATGGTAATCTTTTTTGCAGGATAAATTGACTAATTTTAACGCCACCATCACCTGCTAATCAAAATCTAGATTTTATTCAATATAACTTATCCTCTAGTTGACTAGCGACAAAGGTATTTTCTTTCTCTAAAGCCTCTGCGATGCCTTTATTATAAGATGATTTTATTTCTTCAAACTGAAGGTTACGTAGAAATGCTAACTCTTTTGAGTGTAATTCTTCTTTAAACTTAGAAGCTGAATCTTGATCTATTTCAAGAGCTTTTGCAAGTTGTTCTACAGAAAATGATCTCATTTTTTGAAAATAAAAAGGTACGAATTCGTCTTTAGAAATAGAGTCAATTTTATCAATCTTACCAGTCTTCAGTAATCATAAAATTTGCGACTCTGTTTCAGCAGTAAGAGTATAAGGTGGTTTTTCAATGTTTGAAGTAGATTTTTCTTGTACTCCAAGTTTTTTAGCCATGAGTAATTTAGTCAAATAATAAAATATATTCTATTATACACGCCCCCCCCCCTCATTTGTCAAATCTAATTGCCCATATTCCTAACATTAGTTATTAAAACTACTTCCTATTGCAAAGATAGTGCATCATGATTATAGTAACTCAAGTACTATTCACCTATAATCATGA
>JAYSSF010000036.1:0-3182 GCA_043720715.1 bacterium | reverse complement strand
AGATATTTAAAAGATGATGATTACCTTTGCAGACAATTATTAGATCTTATTAGGAAACATTATTAGTATTTATTTAAATCTTCTATGCTAGAGCCTATATAAAACCAGAATTTCTAAAATACTTTTTTCAAAGTGGAATCTATTGGTCACAAATTTTTGCAGATGTAGTATGAGCAGCACAACCAAATTTTAATGGAAAAAAACTCGGTGAAATTCAAATTCCTCTCCCCGATCTCGCTACCCAAACCTCCATCGTCTCGCATCTCGACGACGTGAGTCATACTATTTCCCTCCTCAAGACACAATATCTGACTCAACTCCAGTCTTATGATAATCTCTGGGCGAGTATCTTGGATCAGGCGTTTCGTGGGGAGTTGGTACAAGACATGTAACAAATATAGTATGAAATGAGTCATATTACATCAATGTGCCTCACATGTGAGTCATGTCAAAATAATATGTAACAAATAAGTAGTAAAATGAGTCATATCAGTTGATATTTATCGGAAAAAGGATAGTATTGTATCATATTTACTATTTACTATTGCGCATGTTTGATCCTACACTTCCCAATAATAATCTAGTATTGCTACCTAGTGATTTTGACTATGATCAAAAAGAAATCCTCAAAGCAACTATCAAAGCCAATCACGCACTATCCAAACTCAATGGACTAGCAATACTACTACCCAATGCACAGCTGTTGATGTCTCCCCTATTGATCAAAGAGTCAGTAGAAAGTAACGCTATCGAGAATATCAACACAACAACAGCCAAGGTTCTTCAAGCAGAGGCGATAGATGGATCTAAGATGATGTGACCGGAAAAGGAAGTATTGTTCTACCGTAAAGCTCTACTCAAAGGTATAGAGAAAATTTGAGACTACAATGGCATCCCCACTAATCTACTAGTAGAACTACAAGGCATGTTAGAACCAGACAAACATAGTATCCGTAAAATACCAGTTGTAATCAAAAAAGGTAATGAAGTTGTCTACACTCCGCCCGAAGGAGAACATACTATCCTAAATCTACTCTCTAATCTTGAAAAATTCGTAAACAATCATAATGATGACATCGATCCCCTCATCAAAATTTCTGTAATACACTACCAGTTTGAATCAATTCACCCATTTAGTGATGGTAATGGAAGAACAGGAAGAATATTGATGATGCTCTATCTCATACTAACCAAAAAGTTAGAATATCCAGTGTTATTTCTCAGTGAATATATCAACAAAACGAGACCTACCTATTATAGTCTTCTCAACTCTACCAACAGGTCTGACGACTATACTGACTTCATCCTCTATATATTGACGGCAATAACACAACAAGCCATCGCCTCTCAAGAAAAAATCATGAATATCAAAAATCTCATGGAACAAGTAGAGACAACATTGGCAACACAAACTAGTCTTGACTATCACAAAATCACAAAGATATTGTTTTCTTATCCGTATATTAGCGTATCAGATTTGGGGCTGAAGCTCAACGTTGCAAGACAGACCATGACAAGATATATACCACAATTAGAGAAAACTTGAGTCATCAAAATAGTAAAAATTGGTAGAAATTCTCTTATATATATCCCAGAATTTATTCAGCTCCTTTCATAATATGCAAGCACAAATCAATCGTATCACTGATATTCTCCGCCGCGATGATGGTATCTCGTGAGCCATGCACTACACTGAGCAGATTAGCTGGATCTTATTCCTCAAATTTCTTGATGAATATGAAAAGACCCAAGAGCTGGAAGCTATCGTATCAAACAAATCATATACTCCCCTGCTCGATACTACTCATCAGCGAGATACACGAGCCACACCACGCAAAGACGATGGCAAACTCGATACCATGGTGGCCATGACCTGAGATGATCTCAAGGATTTTGTCAACAAAGACCTCTTCCCCTATCTCAAGGCATTTCGTAATCCAGAAGCTGACTATCACAGTATGAAATATAAGATTGGTGAGATCTTCTACTTTTTGGATAACAGAATCGAAAGCTGACACACCCTAAGAGAAACGATCAATATCATTGATGGTCTGAGTTTTCAGAGTCAGGATGACCTCTTTGCTCTCTCCAAGATCTATGAAGATCTCCTCCAAGGCATGGGTAATGATGGTGGTAATAGCGGAGAGTTTTATACTCCAAGATCTGTGATCAAAGCCATGGTAGACTGTCTCGACCCTCATATCGGTGAGACAATCTATGATGGAGCGACGGGATCTTGTGGATTTCTCATCGAGTGTCACAATCATCTCAAACCTCTTGCCAAGACAACTGAAGATCTTCGCTGGCTCAACCGTGATGCACTCTGGGGTAATGAGAAAACTCCGATCGCCTACATCATGTGAGTCATGAACATGATCCTCCATGGTATCGAAAACCCAAACATCAACAAAAAGAATACCCTCACTGATGATATTCGTGGCTTTGAAGAAAAAGATAGATATAACATCATCATCGCCAATCCTCCATTTGGAGGTAAGGAAAAAGATCAAATCCAAGCAAATTTCCCCATCAAGACCAATGCGACAGAGATGTTGTTTATGTAACATTTTATGAAGAAACTCAAAACTGGTGGTAGAGCTGCGATTATTATCCCTGAATGAGTACTATTCAATACATCTAACTCATTTCAAGAGGTGAAAAAGATGTTGCTTGAAGATTTCAACCTCCACAGTATCGTCAGTCTGCCAGCAGGAGTATTCTTGCCTTATAGTGGGGTAAAGACCAATATCATCTTCTTTGACAAGACAAAATCGACCGAACAAATCCGATATTATGAGGTAGCTCCTGAGCGCAAACTCACTAAGAACAAACCTATCAACTATGATGATCTCACCGATATGGTCACATCATTTAGAACTAAAACTACAGGAGATCACTCATGGGTCGTACCAGTATCACAGATCCGTGATTATGATATCTCTGCCAAGAACCCAGCAAATATCAAAGAAGTAATCCACAAATCTCCCTCAGATATTCTTGCTACGATTCAATCAACCAATCAAGAAATTACCACACTCACAGAAAAACTATCACAATTAATTTCTAAATAACAAAAAAACTCCCATTAGAGCCTGTCCCAAAAATACCTAAATCCGTAAGGATTTAGGTATTTTCTTCTATATTTTAGTAGTAAGTTATGTATACTAGATATAGTATTTCAT
>JAYSSF010000035.1:0-7221 GCA_043720715.1 bacterium | reverse complement strand
TCTCCTAACTGGAGATTCAAACTAGTGAAATAGACTGAAAATATGGTTGATATTTAGAATAGGGTGGGTACTATGGGTTAATCATCGTTTCCTTAAAGAACTTTCAGATCTTGTTAAAGAGAATTGGGGAGTGATTTTTTTAGGAGCTGAAAGATTGGGTTTCTCAATTTGGAGTGATTCTTACGCTCCTGAAAGGGTGCAAATAAATGATACTCGATTGCACTTTCATATTGGCGTCAAGTATGCCAACGGTTGGAAGTACTCGAGTCTTGTCGGACCTACCGACGAAGACATCATCCAAACAGTCTCTGATATTCAGCAGCTCATTGATGAAGGAGTAAAAGAGGTAGGTACGACTCTAACTCTTGAGGTTAAGAGTGCTTGATAGTTAAGAGGTGAGTTCAGTAGGATGATATGATATCCTTTTGTGTAGTTTTTCTACCTGCTGTCTCACCTCTTTTTTGTTTTCAGAAGAGAGGTTCTTTTTGTTTACTTGAATTTGATTGCTGATTGAATATTATGGTAGCATTCTTTATTGTTTATCCTTTGAGATAATGAGTACACAATCTGCAACAATCTATGAAACAGTGTATGACTATGCTCAGCCATTTTCCATCTCTAATATGGTAATTCCTAAGAAATTTGGAAGCGATAGAGTGGTTGTAACTATTTCTATTAACCCGTACTCTGATGTGATTGAATCTACAGTTTCTGAAGATAATTTCACCGATGCTTGGAATTATCATGAGGCCAATAAGCATTTATTTGCTTCAGCATAGATGAAAAAAGTATTCCTTGATACAAATAAGATTTTTGGTCTTTTTAGACAATTTTTGCTATATTGATGACGAGATCATAGTTTTATACTTGATAACCAAGATCGTTACATATTCTGTGTAAGTACATTTGTTTTGACGGAGTTACTTCGTAAATCTGAAAAGATTAATCACGATAAAGCTACTTCAGTCGAAGTTATTAAAGAGTTTTACTCAAAACTCAATCTCAGAGTTATTATTAGTAAGAGAGCGACGCTTGATATAGGTTACGTTCGTGATTATTTTGATTTACAAATACTTGCAGACTGCATTGATTGAGATTGTTCATTGTTACTTACAAATAATCTCAAAGATTTTCATAGTGATCTAATTGAAAAAGATTTTTCTATTACTGTTACTAATTCACTTTTCTAATATAGATTATTTATTTATATGCTCAATTTTTCTCGCCTTACTCAACTCAATGAGCACACCACATGGCTTCAGTCTCAGATGCAGACCGAAGATTTTTACCTTGTGGGTGGAGTGATAAGGGATCTGCTTTTATGAATTGATAAGCCAATCATTGACGTCGATATTACTGGTCCACATCATCCAGATCAGTGGTGGGGAATGATTGATAAAAGTAATATTTCTACATTTAGGACAGAGAAATTTGGGACGATGACGATGGTGAGAACACAGGCAGAAAAAAGCATAAAAAAGCATAAAAAGGCAGAAAAAATCTTACTGATACATGGGTGGGATAATCAACCATGAGATGATGCATGTCTGACTTGAGTAGCTGAAGCATTGAGGCAGTGATGATATGAGGTAATTTTTGAACATTATAATTATGCACAGCAGACTGATTTTGACTATTGGTTTAGCCAGGTTTGCGTTCATGATGTAGATATTGTGATCGGTCACAGTGCTGGAGCGTATCTCGCTTTACAATGTGCACAAGTGAAGCCCGTATCTCAAGTGATTTGCATAGCTCCTACGACTCCTACAAGTGTAAATAGTGATCATTTTAATCAAAGTATTATTTCTTGGTTATGAGAGAATAAGGCTAAGGAATATTTTGCATTTCATGCTCGCGAAATTGATGCAGCAAAGATTGTCGCATCGTGTCACTTTGTCTACGGAGCAAAGGATGATATTATTGATCAGCATATTCAAAACTACTATAGACAGTTACTGCCTCATGCCTCAGTAGAAACTCTACCAAACAGAGGACATATGTGAGCAGATGAGTGATGCCCGAGCGTGGAGGAGTTGAATAAAATAATTCTTGATCTAATAGATTGCTTCGTTCCTCGCAATGACGAAAAGGAAAATAAGTTATGACCTATAACCTATAACCTATGACCTATCTCATATGAAATTACACCATTCCGCCAAGAGTGAGGTTATGAAGATTTCCGTCATCCAGGAGAAATTCAGTGGTCTGACTCATTGTTAGATGATGCGAAGAGGAGAGATTTTACGATTAATTGTTTGTATTATAAAAAGCTAAAGGATCAAGCTAAAAGTGAAAACACTTGATGAACTTTACAAGCAAATTTCGATCCAGAAAAATACGTGAAGCAAGGATACCGATATGATGAGGCGAGCGAGACACTATGTATCTGTGATCATGAAAAAATACAGGAGATGAATGAGCAAGCAAATGACAAAATCTCGATTACCCGATTACCCGATTACCCGATTACTCATTTGATTGTTGATCCCTATCAGTGACTCGTCGATCTATGTGAATGAACACTACGCTGTGTGGGCGAGCCAGATCATCGCTTCCACGAAGATGCACTCAGAATCCTGAGGGGACTTAGATTTGTCAATACACTTAACCAGGTGAGTCAGATACAGTGGGATTTTCACCGTGACACATGGCGTAGTATGCAGAAATATCACTTCCTTGTACAGCATCTTGCCAAGGAGCGCATCAAGCAAGAAATCACCAAGGTCTTCAGTATGAAAAATCCATTTGGCTATGTCGCATTATTGGATGAACTCAAATTATTGCCTTTGATTTTCCCAGCAGTTGCGAAGATTAAGTGACTCGAACAACCTGTCAGGTATCATCCGCTCGATACCTATCATCATACGCTCATGACGCTATGGCATCTCCAGAAGCTCAACGATAACTATCTGGTCAAGCTGGCTATGTTGTATCATGATGTGGGCAAGGTAGAGCAGTATAAGTTGTATGATATTGGTCTGACTCGTGAGGAGATGACACTTGTCCATGGAAGTTGGCTCAATCATACGGTGTGTGGGCCTGACTTTGTGCGTAGAGATTTCTCCGCTTTATGATTTTCCAATGCAGAGATCGATTACATCGCATGGCTGGTGCAGTATCATATGTATCCATGACAGATCCTTATGGCCAAGCCTGAAAATCAAACCAAGAAACTACGCACTCTGCTTGCAGAGAGTAGCTATGAACAGATGCAAGATTTACTCGACGTGATGGAGGGAGATAGACTGTGACACTACAATCCGATCCAGTCACAAGCAGAACTCAACTGACCCGAACAACTCAGGATCATGTTGGATAAGATCTACCACGACGAAGGTCAGATTACTTTATGATCATTAGAGATTGACGGGCAAGTATTGATGGACTCCCTCAAGCTCGAGCCAAGTAAGATATTGGGTAAATTACTCAAGAAGTGCCTCGAATATGTACTACATGATCCAACAAGAAATACAAAGGAAGAATTGATTAAGTTTGCGAAAAAGGAAGTTAAAAAACTCAGCCAATAGACAGTTGGGTTTTTTTTATAAAGAAGTGTTGTAATAAATTATAAAATATATAATTAATGTATATTATATTTTTTTCATATGTAAATGTATCGAAATCGTGAAGAATATTATCGACATAATCAAGTTGAGCCATTTAGAGATGAAATTAGCAATCAATATTCTTGATTATGTAAAAAGTTTGAATCAGTATCTTTTAGAAAAGATATCGTTTCAATCATTGATCCAGATGGTATTAACCAATTAGAAAAAGCAATTGATTGTATTCAGATATATCTCAGACAACACCTGCTAAAAGATTATAACTTTTTTCATCGCTTAAATCATACGATTGAAGCTCATATATTTTGACTTACTACCATAATTAAAGAAGAGTATAAGCCTATCCTGGGTTTAGATATCTGAGAATTTTGATATAATTTATCAAATGTTTTGAGAACATATTTGTCGCTTGATGATCGTGCATTTTATTCTGATTCATGATGTAGTATATCTTATGAACAATACCTCATAATGATCTGATGATGAAAAGATTCTTTCTTTTCTCGTGAAATATTTGAACTTTGTATCAATCATCTCAACCTACCAAGACGCAAATATGTCCAGTTAAGGCAAATTATTGCTGAATATCTTGGTGATAAATATTTGCCTGCTATTAAATGAGAATACGATAGGATATTTTTTGATAGAGATAAGATTAGTACTCGTATTAAAGATCTATATTCTTCCATTCAATACTACCAAGATAAGAGTAAAATATGCTCAAACTAGAAAATTATATCATTTTGATAAATACAAATGGGCCATAAATCAACACATCATGTTCGTCCTCTACGACTTGACGGAGAAGATCAGAAACACAACCTTATAACTATTGAGGATTCTTTGCATATAGAACTTCATCGTCTCTCAGATCTATCTTGAAATTTGGATAATATTTTAAGTCCCTACCAGAAAGAACTAAATTCAAGCCTTATCACTATGTCATTATCATGGTCGCTCAGTGCAAACTTAATGCAAGAGTTCTGTAAGAATATCATCCATTTTCCTAAAGATTTTGATAAACTAATATATGAATCACTTTATTCTTCACTTGAATATCACATAAGTCGTTATGGTCTTTATGCTCAAGAAATTATTCCTTATATCTCAAAACAAATTCAATCTAATAGTTCGGCTCAAGTTTGAAGCTTTGATTATGGGCAATGAGTGACCAGCGTAATTTCATTGGAGAAATGGTTGCATATGAGAGTTTCTCAAAATCTATTTTTAAAATCAAAAGATCTACAAATTCCCATTAAGCAAGACATTAGCTATAGTGATGATAGAGTTTGTTTGATACCATTATCTTTGAAGTGAAAATATCATGAAAGTAATTTTGTTGATAGTGGCGATTATTGAAGTATAACGGTAGATACTATCAAGCAAATTTATGGAACATTGAAAAATTCTAATAATAACACTTCAATCAACCAGATGCTTAATAAAATATTGCACCATTATTTTTCTCAAGATATGAATATGGTACGCGCCAGAAGAGCTGCAAGAAAGATTTCAAATTGATTTTTTATTATGTGAGAAAATCAACGATCTCCATGGAAGAGAGCGCAGTCTAATTATTTCAATGATGCTGAAAAAAAATTACAAGAATTAGGATTAAAAGATGTTTGGGATCAATGTGAAAAACACATGAAAGAACAAGCTCGTAAAAACTGGAAACGTTATCAAGATATTACTTGAGATAAAGAGCAATTTAATTCTACTCATTGATCATTTGATCAATATCATACAAAATTCATTGATTATGATGCTCGTATGTGAGAATATCTAAGAAAGGTATTAAACTTTGATCTTAATCAATCAAAATCTTTAAACAAAAAACCCAAATAAGATTTGATTTGGGTTTTTTTGATCTTACTAACAATAATCTGCAACCTTCATAATATGTAATGACGGAGCATGATATTCGTTTCTATGTGTGTCAGTAAGTACGACTACTGTATCTTCGGTTGATAGTGATCCTTGAGCTACGAGAAGCTTGAGTGCCTCATTGATCTCGATACCTTCATCAGTACCAGTCATCATCTGACCATAGACACCGTAGTACATATTCATCATTGCAAGAGCATCAGCGTTTCTCGTAAATCCATAGATAGGAGTACTTGGTCTATATGCACTTGCAAGCTGTGGTAAGAATCCAGACTTAGTAAAACATACAATTGCTTTTGCATCAGTATTATCGCACAGATCAATGGCTGCTTTGACAAGATATTTACGTTGTAGTTTATCAGCCGTATCTTCATGTCCGACAAAATCGTAGTGTTGATAAGTAAGCGTTGATTCAGCCTCTATTGCGATACGAGACATAAACTGGATACACTCGACAGGATATTCACCAATCGCAGTCTCACCACTGGTCATGATCATGTCAGCTCATTCTACTACAGCATGATACACATCAGAGATTTCGGCTCTGGTTGGGTATGGTTCTTTCATCATATTTTCCATAAGCTGCGTTGCCATGATGACAGGCTTACCAGCGAGTTTGCACTTCTGGAGCATCTCCATCTGATATGTAGGTAACTTCTCAATTGGGACTTCGATACCCAAGTCTCCACGAGCAATCATGATACCGTCGCAGTGTTCGATAATTTCATCCAGATTATCCATACCTTCTTGATTTTCGATTTTGGAGTAGATTCTCATCTGACTTCCGCCGTTGTCGTCCAGGAATTTGCGAGCTTCGATCAAATTCTCCTTGCTTCTCACAAACGACATAAACATCACATCAAATCCATGCTTGATACCAAACAGTGCATCTTCTTTGTCCTGCTCAGTGAATCCTGGAAGCTTGAGTCTGATACCTGGAAGGTTGATATGTCTGTAGGATTTAATACTCGCTCCCGCTAGGGCTTGTACTTTGAGAGTTTTGGCATCAACTTTCTCCACCACGACAATATCCATGAGACCAGACTCTACCTTGATAATATCTCACACATTTACACTCTCGACGAGATATTCATAGTCACAGTATAGTGCTTTATCGATAGCTTGCTGGCTAAGATCGATCGTGAGTGGGAAGATTTCACCTTTTTCATAGACGAGATTCTCGGTGAGCTTACCAGTACGGATCTCTGGTCATTTATTATCGAGGGCAATAGTGAGTTTTGTTTTGCCTTCTGCATTGAGACGACGTACGAGATCGACCACCATTTGTTTTTCTTCATAATCTTTATGAGAAAAATTGAGTCTGACTACATTCATACCCGCCTCATACAGGGCGAGGATTTTCCCTTCAGTCCAGCTCGATGGTCCAATAGTACAGATTGTTTTGGTTTTTTTGTGTTGATAGTTCATTGTTTTAATAAGATGCGAGAGATAAAGTGTATGAGTGATTGATACGAAACAAGAATATAGTGATTTATAGATTGAAAACAACACATAGCTAACTATTGACTTAATATATATAATGATTATATGTAAATTCATATAATAATATAACCCATTCATGTAATGCTTTTCTCGTAACCTATTTGACTTTTTTGTACATCACTGAGGAGTGACTGATAGAGAGATTGACCGACTATTCGATAAGAGATTTAAGGAAACACTGCAAAACCTCACGATATTCTCAAAAATCATCGTAATCATCATATCGTGAAAGGTTTGCTGTCATGTGTTTCCTCGAGAAAACGCT
>JAYSSF010000034.1:0-21703 GCA_043720715.1 bacterium | reverse complement strand
ACTAGTCATATAGTACTGTTTCTTAGCTTTTTTGCTAGTGAAAATTGATTATTTTAGTGTTATTTTAGAGGTAGGTTTTGCAGTGTTTCCTTAAGTAAATCAGATTCAAATAATGAAAAAAGTAAGGATACATGGAGAATAGGTAAAAATACATTATAAAGATTATCCTCGTGTAATATTTGATTTGATCTCTGAGACTGTTTCGACTGGAGGTTTGGGTAAATCCTCAGCCCTACGAGCTCCAAAATCCCCCGGTCTACGACCACCCCCTTTATCAAGGGGGATTTCTCTGTTATTGATGTTTTGGTTTGATGATGATTGACGGGAAATCCCTCCGCCTTCGGCACCTCCCTTTGTCAAGGGAGGATTAGATTGCGACTTCATACTCAGAGCGACCTTCTCTCTGTCGAGATCGATGTCGACGACGCGAACACTGACTTGCTGTCCAAGACTGACTACATCCATGGGGTGAGCTACATAGCGGTCAGCCATCTGTGACTTGTGGACGAGTCCATCGCTGTGTAATCCAATATCGACAAAGGCACCAAAATCCGTGATATTACGCACGATTCACTGGAGAGTTATACCAATAGTCAGGTCCTTGATATCCAAGATATCACTGGCAAATGCTGGTGGATCAAGATCATCACGAGGATCACGGCCTGGACGAGCGAGTTCGGCGAGGATGTCAGAGAGCGTTTGGGCTCCGATGTCGTACTTATTGGCAAGCTTTCAAATCCCTCCGCCTTCGGCACCTCCCAAATCCCCCGGTCTACGACCACCCCCTTTATCAAGGGGGATCGTAACAGGTAATACAACTTTCTTTTTGGTGATTCATACTTCAGACTCAATCATGGTGTAGACCTTATCATACATCTCGGGGTGGATACCAGTGGCGTCGAGGGGTTCTTTACCATCTACGATACGCAGAAATCATACACACTGTTCATATGCTTTGGGTCATAGGCCTGCGACTTTTTTGAGTTGTGCTTTACTTGTAAAAGGTCCGTTTTCATCTCTGTAACTCACAATATTTGAGGCGATCTTGGGTGTAAGTCAGGCGATGTATTGGAGGAGTGTGGCGCTAGCTGTGTTGACATCCACTCAGACACCATTGACCACATCTTGGACTCTCTCGTCGAGCTTCTGAGCGAGGAGCTTCTGATCGACATCGTGTTGATATTGTCAGACTCCGATGGCTTTGGGGTCGATCTTGGTGAGCTCTGCAAGAGGATCTTGAACTCTGTGAGCAATACTGATCGCTCATCTGACGGTGACATCGAGGTCTGGATATTCGTCTTGAGCAAGTTTGGATGCTGAGTAGACTGACGCTCCTGCTTCGCTGACGACCATGTATTTGGTGTCGAGTTTGTGCTTTTTGATGAGGTTGGTGGTGAAGGTGCTGGCTTCACGACTCGCTGTACCATTACCAATTATGATCAGTTCGATCTTATAACGATTGATAAGATCCAACACGATAGAGTCAGCCTTATCTATATTATCATGTGACATGGTCGCAAAGATCACATCCTTGGCGAGGAATTTACCCGTGGCGTCGACGACTGCGAGCTTGGTACCGGTGCGATATCCAGGATCCATCCCCAGCGCAATCTTGCCGCGGACAGGCGGAGTGAGGAGAAGTTGCTTGAGATTTTCACCAAAGAGCTTGATAGCTGCCTCGTCAGATCGGCGTTTCTTATCAGACATAAACTCCCTTTCCAGAGACGGTACGAGGAGACGCTTGATACCATCTTCGATAGCTTGGTCAAGGGTGATTTTAAGGTCACTATGTTTCTTAGGTATGAAGAATTGATCGGCTGATTGCTTGAGTGTTTCCAGATTTCGAGCAAGAGACACTGACAACTGTTTTTCGTCTTCAGCTCTGGTGACGGCGAGGAAGGCGTATGATGGGATTTCAGAAAGTCTTTTGCTATAATTAGCATAGATTTTATAGGTACCATTTTCCTCAAAGGTTTTGGTCGGCTTAGCGACGAGCATGATGGAGTTGCTGGTGTTGTGTCTGATGACATCTCTCAGTGCTGCATGATCTGCGACTTCTTCGGCGACGATGTCTTGAGCTCACTGGATGGCTTCATCTGCAGTCTTAACTGAGGTTTTGGTATCACCTGTATCGATGATGTACTTGGCTGCCTCAGTGGTAAACTCAGCCAGTGTAAGTTGACATGCTTTGAGGAATTGAGCGAGTGGTTCAAGTCATTTGCCTTTGGCGATGCTGGCCTTGGAGAGTTTCTTCTCTTTGTATGGTCTGTAGAGGTCTTCGACCTTGGCGAGGGTCTGTGCGTCCATGATTTGCTTCTCCAATTCTGGAGTCATGAGACCCTTCTCACTGATGAGGCGGATGACATCGGCTTTGCGAGCTTGGAGATTCTTGGTGTAGTCATAGATATCGGCAAAATCACGCAGTTGCTCATCAGTTGCTCACTCGGTGAGTTCTTTGCGATAACGCGCGATAAATGGGACAGTATTACCTTGATCCAAGAGTTCGATGATGGTCTCGACAATACGAGAGGGAAGTCAGGTCTTGGTGGAGATGAGAGTGGTGAGAGTAGAGGACATTATCGTTAAGGGTTAAGATAGGGTAAAAGTGAGGAAAGATGTCCAGAAAGATCAGAAAGAGGGTCAGAAAGATCGGACAAACAAAACAAGTAGGGTCGATGGCTTGCCTCGACCGATGGTCCGAGTATAATTATTATGGAGTGGTTTTCGAGCTGTGGTTTATGTATTTACTGAGTTCTATTGCAATTATGATTTATATAGATAGATTAGCGTTAAAATTTATTTTTTTAATTCTTGAAAAAGATGACTAGGAAAACAATTTGACGAATTCTTGTGCTTATACTCCCTGTCTTAGCTGTCTTACGAATAGCAGTACAGTTTGTATTTTATGTACTTACTTTGTTTGTTGAGGGATCACAAAGTTCCCTACAGGTGATTTTATCTATAAAGAGTATTTTTAATTGGATTGTGTGATTAATATCTTTGTTTGGTATATTATGACTTATACCAGGTATTATTTTACTTGTAAAGTCTACTAAGGATGTGATCAAAGATGAAAAAGATACTAAATTAAATCTTAATTGTGATGGTGAAAGATTGGCTGTTGCTATTATTGATTGATGGCTTCATTATTTGATAATACCCATATTTTTTAATCTATACTACTACTTCTCATCTGGTGAAACAATTGGTAGAAAAGTAATGTGAATTAAAATAGTTAATTTAGATTGAAATAAGCCATCAGCTTGATCGCTTATTGGTAGATTTTTTGCTAAGATTTTATCAAGACTTGTCCTTATGCTATGATTTTTATGGATCTTATTTGATAAAAAACATCAATGACGACACGATAAACTTGCAAATACTTTGGTTGTAAAACATAAAAAAGCTAATCCTTGGTTAGCAACATTATTAATTCTGGTTGGTTTGTGATTATTGATAGTAGTACCAACTTTATTGAGTATGATTTCTCAAGAAGGATAAGCGACAAGATTCAATTACTATATTTCTTTCTACTATGCTCATTTTTACTATTAAAGAGATAGAGTCATCGACTGAAACAAATAGTTACTGTACTATTGTTGCTAATAATATCCCAAATGATATTGTTACCATATTTGGTCAAAATTCTTATTTATATATTTTTGGAAAGCCTGAGTTTTGGAAAATTATATCTAGTGACAATAATCATCTTTCCTGGACTATTGGTATGGAGCATATAGAGTCAAGCTGTGAGCATATTGTGAGATATTTACATAAATCAGATAGTAATATTAGTTCTATTGAAATAACTAACACTGTGATGTGAATCAATAATTATCAAAGGATTTTGGATTTTTTGAAAGAGTTGGGTTATAAATATGAGTTTTTTAATGAGGAAATAGGATCAATTGACTATCCTCAGCTAACTGAAAATGGGAAACCTATTAGTTAGGTTATGAAGTGGTTTTCGAGCTAGGATTTTGAGATAAAAATAAAAATACGATGATCTGAAATCAGAGTGGATTTTTTCGTAGTGCCATATACAGTTATTCTGATTCTTTACCCTTGTAATTCACATATTTCGGGGTACGCTTATATTGTATAGTCAAACGTACTCAAAATCTAGAGTCTTCCTTGTGAATGTGAGTTAGCTTGGAATCATAGAATACATAGGCGATGGTGACGTTTGACTACGTAGTAAATCGATTTTGGAATATGGTTTGGCTTGCCTGTGATAAATCGATTTACTATAATTGCAATTACGACTAATCTTTATTTCATATATCATTGTATATCATGAAAACCTGATCATCGTTATTGAGTCCTGCGATACTCAAATTATTACAATATCGTATCCAACAAGAAGAGCAGTCATCCAGAGCATATCTGGGTATGACGATGTGGTTATCTGATAGTGGGTACCTAGGTGCTGCGAAGCTGTTTGAAAAATATAGCAACGAAGAGCTCGTCCATGCTGGTAAGGCGAGAGATATGATCTTGGCTCATGGATTCCAGCCGACAACACCCGCACTACTAGCCCCACAAGAGAAGTTTACTGGACTACCGGAGATCGTCAAACTATGATATGAACATGAAGTAGTGATCACTGAACAGTGCCAAGAGCTGTCTAAGGCTGCGTTTGCCGAGCACAACTATATGGTTGCAGAGTTGGGAATGTGGTATTGTAAAGAGCAGGTCGAAGAGCTGGATAAGTTTCAGAATTGGATTGATAGATTGTTAGCATTCGGCGAAGAAAAAGATGTCTTGAGAATGTTGGATCAAGAGATGTGAGATGTTGTATAGGAAATTCTGACTTTTTAAGAAAACACCGAATAACTCATCAGAGTTAATCGTGATTTAGTAGTTTATTGTTGTCCATCATGTTAACTTTGTGATTTTTGAGGTGTTTTCCCAAGAAAATACACAATAGCAAACCATTTATGATGAGTGAGAAAACATAATATTTAGGCTCATCAAGAGGTTTTGTGGTATTTCTTTATTTGTTAAATCCTACTATTGATGCTATATACTATTGCTGTGGTGCTTATCGTTTTGTGGTTATTATGATTTGGTTTTAGAATATGAGGTGATTTGATCCATATTTTGCTAGTGCTCGCTGTGATCTCAGTGTTGCTGAGAGTGATTCAAGGTAAGAAGCCACTATAATTTGTGTATAAGTGATGTGATATCCTCACCATGATTGATGAGGATTTTTTGGTTTGTGCCATCGACTTTGACGATATAGCAGATGTAGATACTGAGGATAGCAGCACAGAAACACTATATCGATGTAAAGTACTGTTCATATCACAGATACGTAGCACATGCCAGGATAAATAGTGTGATCCCTCGCAACTGAATATGAACACGAGAGGAGACAAGTGGAGCTCCGATGGTAGTCAGACCATAGGCTATAAACACTAATAATGTTGCTCGGGATGGTATATACAGGCCGTATTGGATATGATGCTCCATGATTGATGCTTGTGCGCCGTATGTGATGAGGTAGAATGCGAGGTAGCTGGATAATATGATGCCTATGATCATAAGATAGGATAGTCGTTGCTTATGCTGTCATGTTTCGGAGCGCCAAAACATATATGGAGCTCGTGTCACCCAGAAGATCTGTGAAAAAAATAGAAAACCATAGGTCCACAGCTGCACTCATCCGATCACTGATCCGTGAGATAATCCAAGCCAGACAAATCACTCGACGATCTGTTGTAGTCCAAATAGTAGTGGCGTGAGGGCAAGTGGTAGATAACTGCGAGATTTGACAATGATGAGTGGGTAGACTCATATTGCACATAGTGACACTCCAGCGATCAAGCTTGCTTGTGCAGAAAAACACATATTGTTGATGTACTATAAACTAAAAAATGATCTCACAGTGATGTGTAAGATCATTTGTATCATTGAGATGATTACTATTATGTTTGATTGTTATTTCTTCTGTACTCAGAGAATCCCGCTGATGAGACCCAGAAGAATAGCAAAAATCGCAGCAGAAATCCATCCTGAAGTAGTAAATCCATCGATCCAGCGATCAGTCAAGAATACCATCAAAATCGTGATGATAAATGACACAAGACCAAAGGTGAGGAAGTTGAGAGGGAGAGTAAGTGCACGTAGTACCGTACCGATGATTGCATTGACCAGACCGAATACGACTGCAACGATGATGGCTGTAGTGATACCGTCTACTGATACTCCTGGGGTGAAGTAGGATGCAAGTGCAACTGCGATACCTGAGATAATGAGACTAAGGATAAATTTGAGCATGGTACGATAATGAGAAGAATAAAAAATAGAGCAATAATAATATGACTATAGACTAGATCACAGTGATTGCAATGCCAAGTTGATCTCATTCGCTGATGTGGAGCTGTTTGCGGATATCGGCTTTGATAGGGAGGAGATAGGAGCCTGACTTCTTGTCAGGGAAGATACTGGTCTCTCGTGTCATAAAACCGATGCGAGCTTGGACTTTGACTGATCATCGACCGTTGCGAGGAAGTACGCTTGTTACTTGTTTGATCTTACCTGATAGATCCTTGGGCACACTGACAAAATGTCGACTGGCTGGAGCTTTGCCGTTGGACCGAAGTCGGACTGGAGCGGTGAAGGTGAGCATGTGATCAGCCAAGGGTTAGAAGGATGAGCTAAAGGTGGGTTAGAATATTGTATTTGCTAAAAACTTCCTCCGCATTGATAGACAATAACAATAATGACTACTGCATGAAGATATTGATCAAGGCCAAATAATGTCCGATATTCTTGATTATGTGAATTTTGTACTTTAGGGAAACGGTGATTTATTTTTCCCTTTCATCGATCAATCACGAAGTGTGTGATGAGCTCAAAGCATACCAATTTGAGGATGAGTCCCGGGAAAATCCAACCATTACTTGCCCAAATTACTAACACTATCCCCATCAATAGTGCATGTACTCATGCATGACACAAAATAGGAAACCATGGAGTGCTAAATTCTTTGGCTTTGGACATCCAAGGAGTACATAATGGTGTGTAGTCTGCAATAAAATGACAGAAGAAGAGCAAGAGAAGGAGTGAGATCTGATGCATGATTACTAATTATTTCTTTAAAGATATTTCATAAAGCATAATCTACTATTACTTGATAAAGTAGCTCGCTACGAGATATCCAATCACTGCTACGATCGTTGTCACTACTGTTCACCAGAGGATATCGGGGATGACCATGGATACTGGTCGAGATTTGAGAGTGGACCAATTGGTGAGATCGTAGGTCATATATGCGGTAAATCCAAGCAATGCTCCATATCATGTTGCTGTGAGTCGTGATTGAGAAAGTACGCCTGGTCTGACTGCAAAGACGACGATCGCTACGGTGTAGAGCACATAAAATGCTAGAGCTGGTCATAGGAGGATCTGATCTCTCATGAGCGATCCAAACCAACGCTGAATGTGAGACTGCATGATGATGCCAAGCCAGACATAATCAAGTCAGATGAGGCTAATAAGGCAGATAATATAGGTGATGAAGTAGTTCATTTGTATATTGGATATATAGTAATTATGACGTGATTTCGATCCAGATTTCATTGGTTCTCATGGTGGGTGGTGTTCGTGAGTCGTTATACTGAGCAACATATGAATTGCCGATGGTAGAGATTCATGCTTGTTTGAGTCAGTCGAGGAGCTTGTTGCGATAGGTGGTGATATTGGATTTGGTTGCGTATCGTGCAAAGCTTACTACTGCGATGGTTTTGGGATTGACTTGGTGTATGCGAATGCGCTTGTCATTGGGGATGGGGAGAGTTTGCATGGTGTATTCTTTGGGCATGAGGAACGAGACTTCATAGCTTGATGTATCTACTTGTTGTGATACTACTGGAGCAGTCATGGCGATGGGTTGTGAGATCTGCTGCGAGATGACAGGAGCTGTCATGGCTACCGAAGCACGAGATGTATTGTTACCAAAGATAAATCACGCCAAGATACCAAATGCTTGACGAGGAGCTTGACTCTCACTGCCATTTACTGCCATGGTAGCGTAGATCTGTGCTGGGAGTGCACGGATCTGAATATCTCCAATTGTTTTGATGATGTTCATGTCAGGTCTCTCGACACGACTGGCAACATATCACCATATAAACCATAAGCTTATGATAACTGCGATAATAATTAGGATAATGATAGCTGTTTTCATAATAGAAGTGGAGAGTAAGATAAGAGTCTTAGCAATATTTTATGTATCGCAACAGTAATTACTAGTTGATCTTTTACGTTCTAGCTTGTCTTCACTGTAGCGAGTTGTGAGAGAAAATTGATTATATCTTGCTTCGTCTTAGATGATTCATCTTGGAGAAAATGACTGCTGTGTCGAATTGCAATGGTGAGGTTTGGATAACGAGCAAGATGCTGACCGATCTCTTGTTGATCTACAATGATATGTGGTAGCTTGAGTCTGTGAGTGATATATGCGAGAAGCTGCTCCATGGTGTGAAGTTTATTGCCATTGAGGATGAGGCGATTGGAGGGGAGAGATGGATATTGCATTATTGAGGTAATTGCTGAACTTCTTGGATAAATCATTCGAGAGATTGTGTCGTAGCACTGGCTCAGGAGAAATTTCATCCAGGATCGACTTGGGTACTAATACTCGATCAAGTGGAATATATCAAATTTTTTTCCAAGAAATTTGATACGCAACAAAATACTTTGATTTTGCTGTACTGGATGATCCACCACAGGATAGTCAGAATCGCTGATCCGATAAGATATGATTGAAAGTGTTGGTTCATGTTAGTAAATATATAATCAAAGCATCAGACTATGCAAATACATGCTCTAGAACAACCATCAAAGCGATACTGATCGTAGCAATGGTTGCAATATATTCACTAGGTGTATCGTTGATGGCTTCAGGGAGGAGCTCGCTAAATGACATCCACAGCATCGCACCAGCTGCAAAGCCTAATCCCCAAGGGAGAAGTGGCTGAAATGCTGAGACAAATAAGAATGCAGGTACTGCGACGAGTGGCTGAGGAAGTGAGGAGAAGATTGACCATAGGACTGCCTTCCATGGGCTGACTCATTTGGGGACCATGACTGATCCGATAGCCAGTCATTCGGGGATGTTCTGGATTGCCATCACAAGTGCTACAAGTAATCATAGCTTCCAACTTGGACCAAAGGCAAATCACATCGCGATACCTTCGGTACCGGAGTGGACGGTCATAATAGCGAGAAACATAATGAGCTGACCTGCCGTCTTGCCCTTAGTATTGCCAAAGGTGAGATGCTTCTCGTGTTTGTGGACAAAATGCTTGGCTCACATGACAATAGCAATACCTATCAAGATGCCTCATACTACTCACCACAGACCATAGGCCATTCATTGGTTGATCATCGCAAAGCTCGCTGCGATCATGAGTCATGCGGCTATGGATTTGGCGATTCAGACTCATTTTTTGGAGATGTTTTTGAGGAAGAAAAATGGCACGGATCATAAACCACAAGCAAGTGCAGTGAGGAGAGAGTAAATAAATATTATTCATACTTGGTTTCGATCGGTAGACATACAAGAGGACAAGGAGAGTAAAAGCGAATACCCGAGAGGGTACAAGTAAAAAGGACAAGTAGATTTGTTTTTAGAGAATACTTTGATATAGTTTTCACATGAAAACACAACAAGAATATGATATTGTACTTGTATGAGCTGGAATTATGAGTGCAACGCTCGCCACACTATTGCATGAGCTTGATCCAAATCTCACGATCGCAATTTATGAAAAACTAGACTGACTGGCACTGGAGAGCAGTGATGCTCGGAATAATGCGGGTACATGACATAGTGCTTTCTGTGAGCTCAATTATACTCCACAAGCCAAGGATGGGTCAGTAGATATCTCCAAGGCAGTGAAGATTACTCAAGCATTTGAGCTGAGTAGAGATTTCTGGACTATGCTGGTAGAGCGCTGATATGGTGACCCTGATCAGTGGATCCATGGTGTGCCTCACTGTAGTGTGGTGTTTGGTGAGGAAGATGTGAAGTTTCTGCATACTCGCTATGAGGCGATGGTGCAGCATTCATTTTTTGCACAGATGCAATACAGTGAAGACCCTGATCAGATCCGTGCATGGATGCCACTGGTGATGCAGTGACGTGATCCTCATCAAGTGGTAGCAGCTACCTACATGACTCAAGGTACTGATGTGCAATTTGGAAGTCTGACTCGTAGTATGATTGCTCATTTGATCAAGTCTGGAGTAGTGTCATTGTTTACTCAACATGAAGTGACTGACCTCAGACAGCACCATGGAGCACAACAGCTTGATATCACTGATCGTCGTCAGCATCATTCATCTACCATATCTGCTGGATTTGTGTTTTTGTGAGCATGATGAAAGGCAATTTCACTATTGCAAAAATCATGAATTGTGGAGCGCAAAGGTTTAGGAGGCTTCTCGGTGAGTGGACAGCGACTCGTGTGTACCAACCCCGATATCATCAATCAACATGGAGTCAAAGCGTATGGTAAGGCAACACTAGGAGCTCCGCCAATGTCAGTACCACACTTGGATAGTCGTATCATTGATGGGAGGAAGGCATTGTTGTTTGGACCGTTTGCATGATTTACTACCAAGTTCCGTCAAGACGGGATCATGGTTAGATCTGCCGTTATCGCTGGCGTGGCATAATATCGTGTCGATGTTGGGAGCATGAGCGCATAATATCCCACTAACTCGCTACCTGATCCAGCAAGTGCTTCAGAGTCCTGAAGATCGTATCGCAGCACTACGTGAATATATGCCAACAGCAAAAGCTACAGATCGAGAGTTAAGAGAAGCATGATATCGTGTTCAAATCATCAAGCCTGACTCAAAGCAGGGTGGTATGTTGCAATTTGGGACGGAGGTGATTGTATCATGAGACAAGACTCTCGCAACACTGCTGTGAGCAAGTCCATGAGCATCTACTGCGGTTGAGATTATGCTCAACATCGTCAAACAATGCTGGCCCCAGTATGTGGATAAGATTGGCATACTGATACCATCATATGGTCAGGATTTAACTCATAATCCGCAACTCTTGGAGCAAGTGAGGGAGAGAAGTCAGAAGTTATTGAAGTTGTAATCTATTTATTAAACATATCATTTTCTCGATTCTGCGGATTAGTTTGGATGTAGTATCTTATTTGTTGATATTCTTTTTCGTTTCTGATGATGTGATCATGGTATCTAGATTGTCGAGCAAAAGTATCTCAATAAGGAATTTGTGCTCAAGATTTTGCATATTTCGTCACAGCACCCTTGAACATATTGATGATAGATCATAATGTTGGTCATTGGTAGTTTGGATTATATGTTGGTTGTAGGGACATGCTTTTGGCATGTCCGTTTTCTGTTTTATTACCCATATTCGGACGCCCCATGTTTTTTATATCCGGACGCCCCAAAAGGGCGTCCCTACATTCTGTTGCATGAATTATTTCGGTATCCAGACATTCTATATCATTCATATCCGGATGCCCCAAAAGGTCGTCCCTACATCATATTCCGGGATCAACATCCCTACGATCTTGCCTATAATCAATATATTCTTGATTCATTGATGGCTTGAATTCACTCATCAATAATAAGATATGTACATGATTTGGCATAATGACGAATTCGTGAATCTCTATCGTAGATCTTTGTGATACAAGGTTTTGCATATATTTCTCGCAATATTCACCCAACTCATTCAGTATCATCTTCTCATTTTTGATTTCACCAAAATAATGTTGCCTACCTGCTGTACAGATTGTGATAAAATAGGCTCAAGCACTAGTATAGTCGTAGTCTTGTCGACGAGGAGATTTGCGTTGAGGTAGTTCCATTTGGTTAACTAGGTAATGGTTCAAGTTTGATGAGATCAATCGGTGGTTCTTCGTAAGGATGTGCCGCTCTCAGTGCTGCGAGTACTTCGGGTATTTTGTCTTCGGTACGCACGGTCTCGATTCTGTATTCTGCAGCTGATTCGATCTGTCAGATCGTGCCGATGTGGGGATGAGCTCACTCTATCGGGAGGAAATATCCTGTGCCTGTAGTCACGAACATGCAATGAGTGTAATTTCCCATGACTCCAGCTCCAGCATTGCCAAGAGCAAGGCGAACTGTTTCAAGTGCTTCGGCAGGGACATTGACGATGAGTCTGTAGGTGGTCATTGATGATGTATTATGTATTAAATATTTTTTGATTATCTTTTATTACTTCAAGTCCATGATCTTCATGGCTTCGTAGTTCGAGATCGCACTCGTCTTTGTGAGGTAAAATTGTAACTTCAAATTGTTCATTTCTCTCAATCATTCTTTCTTTGACTTGATCATAGCTTAAGTCTGATTCCCCATCGCGTGCCCTCGAAATACGGCGCTGTAACTCTACCTGTGAGTCACACATCATAAAGACAGTGTATGCTTGAGGATTGTGATCGAGAAATACCGTTCCTACTCACTCGATGATTGTGAGTGGATAGTTGTGGTGTATTCTCGCAAAATCATGACCCCTCTTGGGTTTATAAAAACAATCGCATCATTGTTTGATTGAGTAGATGATGGATTCTAGTGACGATAGGTTATACGACTCAGGAAATGCTCGGGTATATTGACTATGACGTTCATTATCATTTTTGTCGATTCGTGTTTTGCTTGCGCTTCGTCTGAGTGCTTTGCTGATCATAAAGTCATCCATATCAATGCAGTTGATCTGTATTCAATGGGTTTTTGCTTGTGCTACAATTTCATTGCTCAAGTTGCTTTTACCTGCTCATCCATTACCTGAAATAGTGATAAACTGATATTTTCAGAGGCAATGATTGAGAATATGGGAAGCAATTTCGGTAGAAGAATAGTTCATTATCATCAAAAAAATACTACCAAAAGTAGTACTTAATCTTAGTATGATTGCAACTATTGTTGAATGATCTTAATCTATAAGATTTCTTTTTTTGAGCTCTGGAATTACATCGTGAGCAAAGATTGATCAGATTTCTATATCGGGTGATATATCAGACGTTGTTCGTAATATGCTTTCTACTTCATTACTTGAGCTAATGTCTCATGTTCGATGGTTGACAATGAATGTTTGCATTTGGACGATCTTATCTTCTTGTCATGCAGTTTTTGCTTCAAAGTTTCAAAAATGTGATAAGTTGCTTTCTTGCACTTCGATTTGTAATTCCTCATTCAATTCCCTGATCAGAGCTTGCTCAATTGATTCTCAGGGATTTGGTTTTCCTCAAGGAGCTATGTAGATATTCTTTCAATATGTTTTTGTTACAAGAAGTTTTCTGTCTTGAATAAGAACTCACGCTGCTTTTATTATTGTTTCCATGATTCTACTATAGAAGAGATAAACGCTACCGAAATAATATACAATCTTATACTTATTGCTGAGGTACTTGATCCATATCCATCCAAAACGTTTCCCAGATATGACCATCCAAGTCTTCGAAATCACGACCATACATAAACCCATGATCCTGAGTTTCGATTGTTTTTTTACCTCCTGCAGCGATTGCCTTATTGAATATGTCGTCCACGGCTTCTTTGTTGGGGAGTTCGAGGGCATTGAGTACTGCAGATGTACTATGAGCGTCAGCAATTTGTTTGTGTGCTGGTAAGAATAAACGATAAAAATCAGTTGTGAGTAGCATGACTTTGATATGTGAGTTTCGCTCCATGCCTGATGCTTGATCGTTGCTGTATTGCATGTTTTGAGTGAATCATATAGCAGTATAGAATGCAGTAGCTGCAGCTAGATCTGCGACAGGGAGGTTGATGTAGATAGATGACATAGATAGATACATGGTAGTAAAGATTTACCCACGTTGACTATTTATACACCAAACTGCTGTAGATGATGATCAAGGTGCTTATAGAAAAGATTGTTCCACTCTTGTCGTGCGAGCTTACCAAACGCATGTGATTCCAAACCATCATAGAAGTCAGCTCATTGAGCCTGTACTCTTGATACAAAATCAATCAATCTTGCTTGTTCGGTGGCGAAATCTCTTTCGTCTTTGATGATCATATCAGGTGATGTCTGTGCATTTTTGGGAAATGGGGTATCGCTGACTACTGACTTTTTGGCAAGTAGGGTGATGATTTGTCTTACGAATCGATTTGGTCTTGGATGCTTTTCTGGTTCAAATCCATATTCAAACGAGACACAACAGTGTGCGAGCATCTGTGCCACTGACATTGTGCCCCAGAGTGCCTTAGATTCAGGAGTGAGAGCTTTGATTCTTGCGATTACTGCATCATTGACTGATGTATCAAAAAAGTTTGCGAGCATATTATTGTCATAAAAAATTAAAATTAGTTCATTGAATGGAGACCAATACTATTGCCTTCGCTGTCTTGGATGATAGATACAAAGCCAAATTCACCGATATTCATCTTGGGCTGCAAGATCTTACCTCCGGCAGCTCCTACTCTTGATTCTTCGACTGCGCAGTCTTCACATACGAAGTATATGATTGTACCACTTGATGATGGGCTATATCCATCTGCTTTGACGAGTGCTCATCATGTGCCTGGTGCGGTGTCTGACCAAGGAAAGCCAAACATCTCCATATTCATCTCTGCGCTTGATAAGTCTACTCGTTCAGTTCTTTGGAAGACGGCTTCATAGAACGCTTTGGCTCTTGCCATGTCTGAAACATAAATTTCAAACCATCATACGACATTTTGTTGCATTATTATAGGATTAGGATGATAAATATATTACATACTTAGTGATTATTTTTGCTATTACAAGTGTTGTTTATAGAGTTGTCTGGCTTGTTGCTGCATGATGCGATGATCGACAATAGGGGCGATATAGGGGAGCTTGTAGGTGAGTGGATCGTGGAGTCTATATGGCTCTACATCCGCAAGCTCTGGTAGATATTTCTTGATATAGATGGCGTCGGGATCAAAGCGCTGAGCTTGTAAGATGGGAGAAAAGATTCTCAGTGGTTTGGGGTCAGCTCAGACACTAGCTGCCCGCTGCCAGTTACCGATGTTGACGTTGCTATCATAATCGAGGAGATAGTCTGCAAAGTGTTTTTCTCATCGAGTCCAGTCGATCAACAAGTCCTTGGTCAGAAACGATGCGACGATCATTCTGGCTCTGTTGTGCATTCGGTTTTCTTGTTTGAGTTGTCTCATGGCTGCGTCGATGATGGGGTAGCCAGTCTCACCGTTTTTCCATGCTTCAAATCGGGCAAGATTGTTTCCTCGTTGGATGGACCTCCTTTTGTCTTGGAATGAGATCGCTCTCGTCCATGGAAAGTAATGCATGATATGATGCCAAAACTCTCTCCACGCAAGCTCGGAAATGATGATCTGTGCTCATGGATTGTCCTGTATGGCAAAATGCCGATAGACCTATCTAATGGATATGAGTCCAAATCTGACATATGGTGAGAGTTTGGTCGTGCCATCGTGTCGGAGTTCGTTCCTGGAGATATCATAGTGGGACATGTCTTGAAGGAGGCGCTGAGCATGACCGTTGATAGGTCGTTGTGTATTGGGGAGATAGGAGAGTTGTGACTGGATTGCTGGTCGATCGATCGATTCGATATGTTGGTTAGCTGTCTGTGTCGGTAGGGAACTGAGCTTCTGCACTGGTGCTTTGTCTACCTTCTTCCATAGATTATAAAACGGAGTAAAGACCTTCCTCTGATCAACATCCTGTGGCTCAACAAGCAAATAGTCAGAATAGTTTTGATATTTAATATGATTGGCATTGCACCACTGCTGGATTGATTGATCTCTACTCTGGGAACCAATACCATACGATCTATTATGATAGAGTGCTGTGATATCATGTTCATGGGTGAGTTGGGTGATAATCTCTTGAGATTTGCCTACCTGTACGATGAGTGATATGCCTATGTGACGCAGCTGTGATTCGAGATTCTTGACTGCATCAATGACAAATCCTAGTCTCGCATCGGGCTTGGGAAACTGTGAGAGGATATCCATATCAAAGACAAATATTGCGACTATTTGGTCGCTATCCTGGAGTGCGGCGCATAGTCAGGTATTATCCTCAACTCTCATATCTTGGCGAAATCGAAAGAGTGTTTTCATGGGTATCTATTGATATAAACTTAAATCTTCTATACTAGAGCCAAAATAAAACTACCGTATCATTACAGTAGTCTGACTTTTATGCAAGAGAATTTTATACTCCAAACTGCTGCAAATGATGATTGAGATGCTTATAGAATGAGTTATTCCATTCTTCTTTGGTTAATATTCCGAAGCTATGTGACTCCAGTCAATCAAAATGAGCTTCTCCAAGCTCTTGTGTTTTGGTGATGTATCATATGAGTCTTGCTTTTTCGACCTCGAAGTCTCTATTGCCCTTGATGATAAAATCAGGAGCTGTCTGACCATCGTGTTTGTATGGAGTCTCGCTGACGACGACGTCTTTGACAAACCGCTTGAGGATCAGTCCCATGAAGAAGTTTGGCTTTGGATACTTGGTTGGTTCGTAGATGTATTCGTAGGTTACGCAGCAATGAGCAAGCATCTGATCGACAGACATCGTACCTCGTAGATGTGGTGAGCTGGGTGTGAGCTTTTGGATTCTTGCGATGACTTGATCAGATACTTCTTTGCTGAAGGTGTTTTGTAATGACATAATATGAACTATAAATGATAAAAGAATAAGAGTTTTTTATGTAAATCGTTTGGCTGCGTCGGGTCTGTGATGAGGACATCATGGCCAACAACAGGGTCTTTTCTTGCCTGATCAGATATCCTCGATGAGACGAGCGATGTGTTCTGACCTTGTTGTGTCTTGCTTGACGATCGTGACTCGACAGATCCACTCGTTACGCGCGAGTTCAGTCAGATTATTCCATTTTTCCGCTGCTTCTGGATGCGCTTTGAGTGCTTGTGCCATGTTAGTGGGGACTTCATCGTGATGTGATGTGCCTGCGAGGATGTTCATACTTTAAACTATAAAAAAATCTACCCCAATCACAAGGCAGAAATAAGGTGGATTTTTTTGTGTTTTGGGAGGCGTTTGATACGATATTCTTCTTTGCTAGCGGTGGCTCTGTCGGGTGATGGTGATGATCGGGCTAGTCTGACTGGTCTGCGTGATTTGGTATATTTTGCTCCTTTGGGGTTGGTATTGTGCTCGAGAATCCTACGCTCGAGATCATTGGTGATACCGGTGTAGTAGGTATCGTCTGCACAATGGAGGATATAGATGTGTCGCATGATGTGTATTTAGTAATACCTTCCTGACTTGGATGGATTGTTTGGTTTATTCCCAAGGGTACTCCCCTTGGTCGAGGATTGAGAGCTTGATCACTGTCTTTCTCCACGATCAGAACGCCTCGGTGTATCATTTCTTGATAGAGGACGCGCCGTGTTCGCGTCCCTACGACCGTTATCTTTGGGTGAACGATCGTATCTGACTTTGCTTGGTCTTGGTCCACGATCAGGCTTCGCTTCCTTGGGTGTAGAAGATGGTCTCGCAGTTAGACTCATCTTGTGATGATAGGGGTGATCAGTGATGAGTGGGATTTCCTTGCCGATGAGCTTGAGGACTTGTTGGAGGTATTTGAGTTCGTCTGGTTCGCAGAACATGATGGCTTCGCCAGTGGCTTGAGCTCTACCCGTACGACCGATACGATGGACATATGATTCTGGTTCCATCGGGACATCATAGATGATGACATGCGAGAGGAGATCTACATCGATACCACGAGCTGCAATATCGGTAGCAACGAGGATACGGATCTGACCGTTTTTGAGTTTCGCGAGAGCATTTTGTCTTGCGCTTTGTGATTTATTACCATGGATAGCGGCACTGGGGATATTGGCCTGAGCGAGGATCTTCTCGATTTTATTGGCTCCATGTTTGGTCTTGGAGAAGACGATCGCACTCTTGATCTTGGGATCGCGGAGTAGATGGAGAAGAAGATCTCTCTTGTTTTCCTTCGTTACGGTATACAGCGACTGGTCGATCGTCTCGACAGTAGAGGAGTTGGGAGAGATTTCGATACTGATAGGTCACTTGAGGATCCTATTGGCGAGCTCCATGATACTCGGAGCCATCGTCGCAGAGAAAAACAGATTCTGTCTACGCATAGGTAAGTGTTGCACAATCTTACGCACATCATGGATGAAGCCCATATCTAACATACGGTCAGCCTCATCCAATGTAAATATCTGTACCTGTCATAACGTAATAAGCTTTTGTTGTACGAGATCGAGTAGTCTACCGGGTGTAGCGACTAAGATATCTACGCCGCGACGTAGTGCTTTGACTTGATTGACCTGTGACACTCATCCGAAGATGACAGTATGCTCTAGTTTGGTATAGACGCCATACTCTGCGATATTCTCACCGATCTGGATAGCGAGCTCTCTGGTAGGTGTTAGGATCAGGGCGCGGACTGGGCGAATGATTCATCATTTGGGGGGTGTCCAAATCCCTCCGCCTTCGGCACCTCCCTTTCACAAGGGAGAACTCAAAAGTTGAAGAATAGGAAGCGAAAATGCTGCAGTCTTACCAGTTCCCGTCTGTGCGCATCAGAAGACGTCACTGCCGGCGAGGATTGCGGGGATGGCTTTGGCCTGGATAGGGGTTGGCTGACTATATCATTGTTTGGTGAGGGCATCGAGGAGATTCTGATTGAGTCATGTAGTAGCAAAAGTTGTCATAATAGATGGGCTGCAGTGGATTATAAAAAATTATAGTAGATTAGATGGGAGTATATGGATTGTAGTGCGGTTTACAATTGAGTATCACACAAATGACATTTTATAAAATCTATTTGCAATATATTTTAATTTCATTATACTTGTGTTAGTATTTTGTAATTATCACATATGCCAATCATAAATCACTGATGATCATCTGCTCCTAGCCATGGTACCGTGAAGCCACTAACACTGGAAGATCGCTTTCGTTATGATCAAGTTATCGCAAACAAGAAAGCAAAACGAGAACTCCAACAAAATCTTAAGTGACTGGAACAACTAGATCTCGACTATGTTATCGCAAACAAGAAAGCAAAACGAGAACTCCAACAAAATCTTAAGTGACTGGAACAACTAGATCTCGACTATGTTGCATCACAATACAAAGTATATAACTACCTCACTGATACTCATAGTGAAGATCAAGCTGCAATCGGCAACTACATCAACAATATGCCATCATGAGATAGGATATGATGGAGCAAGAATACACTGCTTGGTAATCGTATTTTTGAGGCGAAGATTGGAGACTATGAAGGTCGCCAAAGTGTGATTGATTTTGCTCAAGATAAGGCATGTCAAGATTTGAAGCAAAATAATCCTGACCTATGGAATCAATATTTCTATGAAAGAGCATGGTCAGGTGCTCATGATGGCTCTAATAATAGATGGGTGCCAAAACTCAGACTCTTCCAAGATAAGAATTGAAAAGCTTACAAGAATATCAAGGAAAATTTTGCAAAACAAGAACATATACCACAAGAGATAAAGGCTATTGTGACACCATACCTCGAACAGATGTGAGTAGTTGCTGATGATAAAGATCAAGCATATTATAATGCAGTAGGTACTCATATCCTCAAGATCTCATGATATAATCCCACCAACAATGATCATATGAGAAGAGCCATGAAAGCTGGAGCTGCAATGAAAGAATTTTATGGAGATTGGATGACTGATTCAATTGATAAAGATGGTTGTCGTCGTGTTGCGGGAGTGGGCGATGATGGTGCCTGGCGTCACGGCGGCTGGCTCGATGACGACTACTTTGGTCTTGTTCTCTGAGATTAGTTTGGTTTTGCACATTGTGATCAACCCCCGCCGGAGGCTACCCGGAGCGGGACAAGCCCCGCCGGAGGCACAGAGCACTCGTCATGCTGAGTGTCGCGCCCATAGGAAGCCCTAAAGGATAAATACCCTTGGGGTAAAGCATCCAGATTTGAAATCTCAAATTTCACTTGATGATAGCAATGAATTAATTACATTATATGAGCTGATGGCAGGGGTGCTATTGGCAGAACCAAACACAATCTAAGCTACTACTGCCCACGCAGTACTGCGGGGTAGTTCTCACAGATGAGTCGTGGAGTGATCTGCGTCCTCACAAATCAAATGTAGCTATTAGGTTATCGTCGTATTGCGAAAGTGAACGATGATGATGCCTGACGTAACGACAACTGAAACGATGACAACAACTATGGTCTTGTTCTCTAAGACTGTGCCGATGTTCTGAACTACCTATAACAGTGACTGACATTGCTGTTTTTTTATAAACCCCTCTGGCGTTGCCATCTCCCCTTGCCCCTAAAGGGATTCCCTGTGGTCACAGGGGGAGAATACAAGTGTTAGTTGGGAATTACTTTATCCTGATGAAATTAGTATATAAAGATCTTATCCAAGCGTATTTGGATGCTCGCAGAGGTAAATCGAATAAATCGGAGATTATGGTTCGAAATGAGAACTTAGAAGACAATATGAGACAATTATATCATGATTTATCTACTGATCAATATTGTATTAGTCGTCCGATTAGATTTATCATTCAAGATCCAGTCGTAAGAGAGATTATTGCACTTTCTTTTCGTGATCGTATTGTCCAACATCTGATTCACCGCTATTTGTATCCAATTCTTGATCCATGATTTATCTATGATAGTTATAGCAATAGAGTAGGCAAGGGTACGCATTTTGGGGTTCGCAGAGTATCAAGGATGATGAGATCGTGTAGTGATTGCTATACTCGTGATTGTTATGTACTCAAGATGGATATTCAGTCGTTTTTCCTCTCGATTGATCAACATATCTTGCGAGATTTGATTCAGACCAAGCTCAATTGAGTAGTAGTGTCACGAGATAAAGATTGAGTATTACAATTGATTCGCCAAATTATATTTTACTCTTACCAAAATTGTATCACAGTGAGTGATAAAATACTAGAAGTATTGTTGCCTCATCATAAGAGTTTACTTTATACTAATCCAGGTAAATGATTGCCATTGGGTAATCTTACGAGTCAATTATTTGCCAATATTTATATGAATCAGCTGGATCAATATTTGAAGCATCAATTGAAGTACAAATACTATGGTAGATATGTAGATGATTTTGTTATATTTCACACATCCAAAGAGCAGTTGCTTGAATGGAAATTGATGATTCAGGAGTTTCTCTGATTTGAGCTATGACTAAGATTGCATCCCCACAAAATCTATCTACAACACTATAGTCATGGTGTGAGATTTCTCTGATCGATGATTTATCCACATCATACACAAGTTTGACCGAGGACGAGATTTGCCCTTACACAACTTCGTCATCAGATGGTAAATTGAGGGGGGCATTGTCCTCCGACTATAGGGAGTGAGGGGTCTGAAGTTTGAGAGTTATTGCCTCGTGTCAATTCGTATCTTGGATTACTCAAACACCATCGCAGTTATCATGCGAAACGCAAACTTTGTCGGTCATTTGCCAATCCTTACGACTCAAAAATTGATTTTTGTTACCCATATCATAAAATGACAGCTAATCCTCAACCGTTACCACTCAAGTATCAAGATGAATATTGGTTGTATGCTTTGATTTAGGGAAACACTGCAAAACCTCACGATATTCTCAAAAATCATCGTAATCATCATATCGTGAAAGGTTTGCTGTCATGTGTTTCCTCGAGAAAACGCTG
>JAYSSF010000033.1:0-7533 GCA_043720715.1 bacterium | reverse complement strand
ACTAGTCATATAGTACTGTTTCTTAGCTTTTTTGCTAGTGAAAATTGATTATTTTAGTGTTATTTTAGAGGTAGGTTTTGCA
The DNA here is from genome assembly GCA_043720715.1 of bacterium. Classification (GTDB taxonomy): domain Bacteria; phylum Patescibacteriota; class Gracilibacteria; order Absconditabacterales; family Absconditicoccaceae; genus JAYSSF01. The sequence continues at coordinate 7,451 of JAYSSF010000033.1, read as the reverse complement.
GTGTTTCCTTAATGATTATCTTAGATGTTTCTAGTTAATGAAAAAAAGAAATCTATAGAGCTTTATGATGGTGATAAATTATCACAAGTAAACTGAGACTTTCATTGAATATTAGAACATATAAAAAAAAGATATAATCAAAGTTTCTTCTGAAGAAATATCTTTTTTGAAAATAATCTAATTGGATCATCTTTTTCAAAAAAACATGATCTTATAATTTTTGACTTATATAGAACGGCAAATATTATAATAAAAAAACATCTTTTACTCAAATTTTCTCTCCAGAAGATTCTGGATGTTTTGTACTATTTTAAAATAGACACACTTGTTCAAAAAAAGAAAGCTATATTGTATGGTGATTTCGATTGATTCAATAAAGAGTGTATTATAAATTCTGCTAAAAAGCTATTTGATCTATGAATTTGAAGAGTTGATACTAATAAAAAATATTGATATAATATCTGTAATTTATCTTTTTCCTACGGCTTAGGAAGTTATAAATTTAAAGAAGATATCATTAATAGTTCCAGATGAGTAGATAAAAATCAACAAATTTCTTATGAAAAATGATTGTCTGAAATGATTGAGAGAGTCTCTGCCTCTTTAGAGCATAAAGTATTTTCTTATGAGGACTGATATAATTATATGCGTGGAAACTACATTTATAAAGAAGATTTTAAGAAACATCAGGAATGAGGAAAATATGTTAGAATTTTACCTCTAGGATTTAAAGATGAGACTAAATATTATAGTCCTGAAGAAATAATATACTACCCTGTTCCATATAATTTTAGTTCCGCCATATCAAATTCTAATGGTATGGCTACACATGTGACATTATCACAAGCAAAAGAAGCCTGATTATTTGAACTAATTGAGAGAGATTGCTTTATCTTAATGTGGCTTTTGAAAAAATGAGTTTATAAATTAGAAATTAAAGATCTTAGCATCAAAGATGTTCTTTTAAAGATTAAACAAAATACTGGAATTGATATTTATGTTTATGTATTAAAATTTGATAATATGATACCAGTAACAATGATGGTTGCATCAAAACAAAATAGAAGTATTGTTGTTAGTTGAGTGTGAATAACCTTGGATGAATCGCTTAAAAAGACACTTAAAGAGCTTGTGGGTATGCTTGATTTTTTTGACTATGATGCATCTCAAATTCGTGACAATATAGTTATGAGCCATATTTCACATTATTTAGATAGTAATAATTATCATAAAATTAAACGACTTATTGATTTAAATTACTCTGGAATAAAATATATTGAATCTTTTTTTGTGTGAGGATATAGCTTTAAGAAGCTAGTTTCTTACTATCATAATATTGGGATTATTTTATTTTTTTATAGATATTGCAATAATATAAATCTCATCTATAAAAGATTTACTGTTAGAGTCTTATCAGATAATCTCCTTCCCATATATTTTTGAGAACAAATTCCTCTGCAAATTTATGAATCAGAAAGACTTAATTATCGAAAGAAGTATTTTTCAGTTGAAAAGATTAATCTTGATATCCAACCTTTTGGATAAAATTTACTTCATAGTTTTTATTTTTATGAGATACAATGTACTTACAAAATTTTATAAGAAAGAGGATAAACTAATAGTTTGTACGACAGATAAGAAAGTACACCTTCCTTATTCTGATTTATTTTATAATATGTTTTTATTTTTTGAAGAAAATATTTTTATTGAGAGTGATTTTTTTATCAATAAAAATATTTCTCAGAAAATAATAAATTTATTGCTGGGATTGAGGGTTTTAATGGACGAGGAGTTTAATTCATGAACTGAATCCTTCTATTTTGATGAATTAATAAAAAATCCCTCTTTCTTGTTGAAGCAACTTAGTGACAAAGATTTATATGCAGTTTATAATAATGTTGGTGAGAATTTTTACTCATCCTTTGGGAGTGGGCGAGAGTTATATGAATGAGAATTTAACCTTACGGCTTATAAAATGAATGGTTGATTTCTAATGTCTTCCATAAGAAAAGAACTTAATACAAACTACAAAAAACTTACTTTATGAGATTTTCTTTCCATTAATAGTAATATTTTCTATCCAGAATTAAATTCATGATTAAAATATGGAAGCTGAGGTTGATTTTATAGTGTCTCAAGTATTATTATTTCTAGGGATAATTCTATTTATCTTTTTGATAAATATGAAAAACAATATTTTTATCAAAATATACCATGAATTTTTCAGGAATATGTATCTAATTGTTTGATCAAATTTGACGATAAAATTTCTTTTGATTCTTATGATTATCATGTTGTTTTGTTTTCGGTTTTTCAAAGTGTTTTTGAAAAATATTGAAATAGATGATATAGATATATTCAAATTGAAAGTTGAGCTATATGATCATTATTTAGAAATTATCTTTCATCAAATGGATTACCTTATTTAGAACTGCAATGATTTACTGAATGAAATATTTTAGGCTTATTTCAGAAACACAATCTAATAGATACGAGTAAAATTATTCTTACACATACTATTTGCTGTTGATAATTCACTCTCGTTGATAACGAGAAGTTAGCCCGAGGAGTGAAAAACCTGACAATGTCATGTATTATACTGATTAGTCAGGTTTTTTGTTTATCAATAGTTGTATTATGGCTGTGGCAGGGATATAATAGGAGTAATACTATGACTTGGAGAACACGATAGTTACTCTACGGTGCTGCGGTCGATAGGTTATGGTATAGAGGTATTTCCTCGAAATTACTAACTCACACTACACAGTGTTGGGTTATATTTGTAGGGAGTGAGATATTCTTTGTATGTTGTTCATTGGTGAAAGTGTGGTGGATTTGGTCATCGCTATGCTTTCATCAGTGGTCTATGTATAAAGATCACCGTCTTGCTCCCTACATCGGGAGCCGACTGTTTTCAGTTAGGCTTTTTCTTTATTTTTCAATCCCCTCATACATAATAAGAAATTTGGCAATATCTCCGAAGATCTTACCTGCGGTGAGCTCTCACCACACGGATGCTCTAGGGCGACGAATCTGGATGACGAGTACGTATTTGAGATTATCCCTCGTGATGATACCGGCGAAACTACCATTGGTCCAACCAGCTCACTGCTGGTATTTTCATTTATAGGCGATTTGTGATGTACCAGTCTTGCCGCCGAGACTATATCATGGGAGTGCAAACTTCTTGATCTGTCATTGATTGACCACGATAAATAGAGCATTGAGCATCTCCGAGGATGTGATATCTTTGAATATTTTGACACGTTTATTCTGACTTACCTGTGTGTTGGTGTCACCGATTTGTTTGATAATCGTAGGTTTGATGAGGTATCAGCCATTGACGATGGTGCTGTATGCTTGTGCGATCTGGATAGGCGTCGTCGTCATACCCTGTCAGAAAGAATTGTTATAAAACGTCGCTCTGGAGACTCTACTCATCTCAGGGATGAGACCCTCATCTTCTCAGGCCAACTCGATCCCAGTCAGCTTACCAAATCACAATCTATCCAGATAATTGTAGAAAACATAATCACGGATCTTCTGGATAATTCTAATCATACCAACATTGCAACTAAACTGTAGTGCATGGAGGAAATCATTAGTGCCCAGACAAGCTTTGGCTACATTCTTAATCTCATAAGGTCAGATCTGGAGCTTACCTGGATCATAATATCTGTCGTATAATGTCATCTCGTCGACATCGAGCCCAATTGCAGCTGTAATTGGTTTGAAGATACTACCAGGCTCATATGGGTATGCAATGATCTTGTCGATAAATACTGAGGGTCAGTTGGTGTTTTTGTGGATATATTTTGGAACGGAAAGGTCGAACCTTTGTTTGGTTGTTGCTGGCAAGAGTTTACTTCATGACAATAAGTACATGGGTACATCTACATATGTAGGATCAAGTACGAGGTATCTGTTTTCAGGTCATAGTGGCTTGACTTGGTAGACATCGTTAGGACTATTAGGATCAAATGTTGGGTAATTAGCACTAGCTACGACTTCACCATTCCGGGGGTTCATAATGACTATCGATACAGAGTCTGACCTAAACTCACGATCATATCACTTGATGATCGATTCTACTTCTTTCTGGATGGTTGGGTTGATGGTGAGTGTAATATTTTTACCGTTTTGAGCTGCCTCAATATCAAGTTCATTACTAGCAACTTCTCCTACCCATGGTGTTCCCAGACCATTGATTTTACCATTGCGTCCAGCCAGTTCTTTGTTAAAATACTCCTCAATACCATATAGTGGCTTACCACTTGGGTCGACAAATCATAGAATATTGGACATAAAATCCCCATAAGGGTAATATCTTTTGGTAGTTTGCTCAAATCATAACCCATGGAGTAATGGTATGGATCCATCTCATGTAGTTATCACGATTCGACCAGTATTGCCTTGATATTCTTTTTTGGTGGCGATGAGGTTAGTAGCGATGATACTTGATACTCACTCCATGAGCTTGACGTATCTATTTTTTTGTGGAGAGAGGAGTGCTTTGATCTTTTCTGAGCTATAGGAGAGCCCATATTGTGCAAACAACACTTGGACCTGTTGTACCGCTTGAGTGATATCTCCTACCTTGTTTGGATCTGCGTAGAGGTAAAAGTTACTTTCGATACTGAGATACGGTATTGGATTTTTGGATAGATATACAATAAGTTCAGAATTATCGATAAATCAGATAAAATTATAGGGTCTGACTCATGTGTTGATAGTTTTATTGAGTCTTGTCTTGATGAGATTGATGGCTTGAGATTGATCAAATGTGTCGATCACGGCCTGCTTATCAACAAGATATTGTGCATACTCCGCCTCATCAAAACTCGTAATACCAGAAGTACTTAGTGACCCATCAACTAATCGGCTGAGCACTGAACCGCTGAGCCAACTAGGATTGACACTATCACTAGAGTTGTACTCACTATTGAGTAGTAGTCAGCTTAGGTTATTATCTTGTTGAATCACAAAGAATTGCTGCTTAGTAGGTGGCAAAATCCCTGTCTGGATAAATGATTCTAATCACTGGATACACTCGAGCTTACTGGGAACTGCTGTGCCACGAAGACTACAGTAGTGTTGATAAATTGCAGGAGTGAGCGCTTCGATGACTTTGTCTTTATGTTTGACATATTTGGGATCAATACTGATGGTATATAGATCGATCGACTCAGTGAGCTGAATAGGGCTTCCCGATTCATCATTGATATAGATGTTTCCTCTCTCTGCTTTGATATTTTGAGCAGTAAAATGCTGTTTGATCAGTTGCTCATCATATCTGAAGCTGGTAACCACTTGTAGCCAAAACAATCTCATCAAAATTACAAAAAATAACATCCCCAAAACCCAGAGAAGCCGGTACTCTTTGCTCTGGTGAGTGAGAAAATGAAGTGCTTTGTGGATGATAGTATGTTTACGACTAACCATAGTATCAAGATAATGATTGTGGTGGATTTTGCAATTAAAAACTGTATTCTGTGTTTGTTATTTATTGAGAATGTGCTATGACGCATCTCTATGTCAATTTCCTATTATGCAACTATATCATACGACCGACATTACTATTCAGTGAGAGATGCTGATGATCCATGACCTCAGGATTGTATCTCAGCTCAAACGTGTGATGAGAGCTCGTCCATGACTACAGATCATGATCCAATATCCGCAAGCCGATCATACAATTAGGTATCAGTGCACGCTGTCTACCATATCAGACAAACTCGTTGAGACAATGATTGATCAGCAGACAATACATCCTCATCGTCACCATAGTAAACATCTTGTCGTCGCGATGGCGAACAAACGAGATAAGATGGAACTCATCGTTCAGAAGGCAACCGAATGTGGTATCGGTCAGATCACTATTGTGCCAATGCAAAGATCTGTCATCACATCGTCAAATGTGAATAAATGGAAGAGGCTAGAGCTGATTATGCTGGAGGCGGTAGAACAATCTCGATCGACACAGGTACCAGCTTTGCAGTGGTGTGATCATCTCAAACATCTGAATCTATCATGACAGGTTTTGTTATCAAATATGGGTGGAGCACTGATGTCTGATGTGACGATTGCTTCTGATACGATCATCATTATCTGACCAGAGTGATGACTGGACGATAAGGATATCAAAATCTTGGAGCAAAAACAATTGGATCTGACCACAATATCCTTATGATCCACAGTGTTGAGAATGGAGACTGCAGCGATTGTTTGATCGCGATGGATTAATAATCAATAACTATCTATATGATTCAATTTGTGAGGCCAACATCATTCCGTAATCACAACGCCAAGAAGCGTCAGATTTCTCGTTCTATCAAAAAAATTAATTGGAGACCATGGATTATTATTGGGTCAATTGTGAGTGTGTTATTGATTTTGCTTGGATTAGCCGATCGACTGTTTGTGCGCAATGAACGTTATCAGATGCGTCAGATCGAGATAGTACATAGTGGTGTAATGTTATATGCTCAGGTTCCAGATCGTGAAATCGTTGACCAACTGAAGTGAAAACATTACTATCTGACTAAATCTCGTAGGATCTTGCCCAAGATGGAAGCACAATATCCTCTGGTCTTGTCACTGGATCTGCAACCGACCGAAACCCCGTGACTGTACCAGCTAACGATCGTATATCAACCAGTAGAGATGAAATTGCGTTGGCAGGATCGTGATTATGGGCTTGTAGCTGGAGAGTTGTATCCTTTGAAGACCGGTGGATCATGATTTATTCTTCAGATACCATCATATTTTACGGGGATGTCTCTGTCATGATTATTTTATGCAGTACCCGCAGAGCAGCTGGTCAAGCAGTATCAGACTATTGTACGTGGACTGGAGGATAAGAGTATTCAGTCATTGACATATCATCCCGCAGGTCGTCAGATTCAAGTTAATACACTCAAGCAAGAGATTTATTTTGATGTAGGAGGTAATATCTTTGAGCAGCTCAAAAAATATCGTACCATGCTTGAACAACAACAAAAAATCCCAAATCAACGCGTCATCGACTTGGGAGCAATTGAGAAAGGGGTGTTTGTGTATCAGTAGATTTTTGATTATACACTACTATTTTCATGTTTGATATATGCTTTAACCTCGCTCCGAGTTTCTTTGGGTAGATTAAGGAAACACCGCAAAACCTCACGATTTAATCAAAATTCAATGTAATCTATTAAATCGTGAAAGGCTTGCTTTCATGTGTTTCCTCTGGGAAACACTCTAACACAACATAGTTGACATGATAGATAATAGTAAGCTATTGAATCATAGTCAACTCTGATGGCTTATTCAGTGTTTTCTTAACCTTATATTTTAGATGAGAGCGTATCTTATTTCTAGGCTAAATAGAAAATTTAGTGTGGCTAAATAACCTAGAAAACAGCATAATAGAGCTGTTATTTAGAACTAATTTAGCACAATGACTAAATGTTATG
>JAYSSF010000032.1:0-7557 GCA_043720715.1 bacterium | reverse complement strand
TAAAATTCTTGTTTTGCCACCTATACCATACAGATTGTTGTGTGAATTTCTTTGTAATATACAAAAACCCCAGCGGCGGAGCGCTGGGGCTATTTTATTCTATTTTTTATTGTGATGGCTCAGCTCAAAGCAGAACTCGAAAAGGCTCGCAATACCAAATCCACTCGTTTGCGGGTTATTGCTTTACTTGGTGTAGTAGTATTTGTATTATGGCTGCTTGATATTATTAAGACATGATTTGCGATCGGTCTGGGAATTGTAGTTTTGGCGATGTTTGGTATACAGACATTTGATTATGATCTTGATCTGGCAACATTATGGGAAACTGGTAGTCTGACTGAATCTCGTGTCCAGTACACACCTGATGGTATCAAGCTCATGGGCTCATGTGTTAAGCCAGTAGGTCAGTCAGATCCAAACGATCTTGATTGTAAAAATTTCCAAACTCAACCAGAGGCGCAAGCAAAATATGACACCTGTGCTGCTCAGATTGCATCATATAATGCCGGCAAGACTGCTGATAGTATTAAGAACCTGGATATCTATGGTCTTGATGGCAATAAGAATGGAATTGTGTGTGAAGCATTGTCTGCGATATAAGGATGATCTAATTATAATGGCCATGAGTTGGATCGAGTCGCAATTATCTGGAAAGAAATAGTATCTCAAAGTCTCGTCATTGCGAGGCACGAAGCAATCCATGAGTTACCTTAATTGTATTTGAAAATATTGCATACTGGATTGCCGCGTCATTTCGTTGCACTCATTCCTCGCAATGACGAAGTTGCGGGGATTTTTTTGCACAAAAAAACGAGACAAGTCTCGTAAGTGTACCTAGAAATACATGAATTCTACTGATACTTCCTCATGACTGTCATGTCAGATCGTGGGAGCGCTGAAGCTTTATAGTGGCTATCGAGCAAACAATAGATAGAAAAGGTAAACATACAATCGTAGTCTCGAGATGTGATAGTGACTGAGATCATACATGCTAACATGTAATATACGCTCATTGTCCAACTAGACTGACTGGAATGAACCAGTGCTCACAGATTGAGCCAGACGCTTCGTATGACGCTTGGTCATGATAATTGAAGAGTTCTAGTTGCAACCGCCATTATCACATCTCGAGAGATTGTGGTTGTGTTTTTGACCCATATAGATAGTATAATCAACAGACTTTAAAAACGCAAATCTTTTTTGATATTCTAAGCTGCTCTTTTATTGCGGATTTTTCTTGAGGTGTGAGGTTATCTTGATTGATAGTATAACTAGAACACGATTAGCAATTTAGAACGTACCAAATCAACCAAGAGTCGTGAAGGATTATCCGTTTTTAAATGTTGATTTGGTATATATTTATTACAGATGATAGAAGCACTGGAGAGCACATCTGGTTGGGAACTCATGAAACGCTTTGGTACAAGCTATTTTTGGGCTACATTGCTATTGCCTCGTGGGATACAGACTGCTACGGTGGAGCTATATAAATTTGTTCGTATTCCGGATCAGATAGTGGACTCACCCTCTTGATCTTCCCTGATAAGAGAAGGTGGCGGAACGCCGGATGGGTTTTTGGGAGAGGGACCGATTACGAAGGGGGATTTGGAACAAGAACTCCAAACTCTCTATCAAGACCGACAACAAGCGTATCAATCATACAATACATCACATCCAATCTTTGGTCAATGGGTAAGACTGATGGGTGAGTATCATATTAATCCTGACTTAGTAGATAGTTTTTATCAGGCGATGAGAGATGATCTCACGGTCAAGCGCTATGAGACGTATGAGCAACTCCAGTGATATATATATGGAAGTGCTGAGGTAGTGTGACTGATGATGTGCGACCTTATTTGATACGATCATACCAACCAGCAACAGACAGTTGGCGGAGCTCGCAAGCTCGGTGAAGCGATGCAGCTGACCAACTTCCTCAGAGATGTGTATGAAGATTGTGTAGATCTGGATCGCATCTATATGCCCAGTGATGATCTTGCACAGTTTGGACTATCACATGAGGATGTCATCCAGTTTTGTCAGACCAAGCAGATCGATGACAGATGGATAGCATGTATGAAACATATGATCGCTCGCTGTGACCAACTCTACGACGAAGCCAATAGCACCGTCCATTATCTCACAGCATCATGTCAGTCAGCTATTACATTATCCAGTGACTTATATAGAGAGATCTTACGTAAAATTGAGTCGGTAGGATATAATCAGTTTGCTCATAGTTCCAGGACAACCAAGCGAGATAAGTTTATTGTCATTGCAAAGCATCAGCTTCTGTGTAAACTTACCTGGATCTCACTATTTGGTATATGGAAAAAAGATTGTCATTAACTTTTTGAAAAGCATTCTTTAGTAACTTTATTAACCTTACAACCTTATGAACCTCTCCAGAGTTATCCGCATCTCACGTCCAAGGTTTTGGATCTATGAGTTATGACCATATATGATTGGTATTTTGGCTGCCTTACTAGCTTGATATGGACCCGAAGCTGACGTAGATGTTGTGGTGCTGGGGATTATGGCGTTTTATTTTTTGATTCCTGCCAATATCTGGATCTACGGTATCAATGATATCTATGACTATGAGACAGACAAGCTCAACCCCAAGAAACTCGAATGATATGAGGCGCTTGTTACGCCTGATGAGCAAAAGAGCCTATGGAAGTGGATTATGTATACTACAATCCCTTTTGTGTTAATGATTATTGCATACTCTTTACCCTTTCATCTTTTGCCTTTCGCTTTAATCTCTCTTTTCTGATTCCTCTTCTTCTCCTGACAATATAGTGCATATCCGATTAGAGCCAAAGCCAAACCGATCATCGATATGATCTTCTCTGCGGGACACTATGTGATGACAGCAGTATTTGCATGGACACTCATCGCTCCGATATCAGAGATCAATCGACGATATGTGACAGCTGGTATGTGCTGGTGTATGGCCATGCATCTGTATAGTGCGATCCCCGATATCCAGGCAGATGCCGAAGCATGATTATCGACTACCGCGATGCTGACTTGAGAGCGTGGCGGTCTTGTGTTGTGTATGATATTATATGCCTTGGCAGCAGCATTGAGTTTCGGCTGAATTGGTATCATATCACTCATCCTGTGAACAGTCTATCTCATTATGATGATCTGGACATGGGTGAGAATACAGGATATCAGTCAGATTTATCGTTATTTCCCATGGGTTAATATGATCTCAGGGATGTGTATCTTTTTAGTTCTTTTGTATACTTTGATTTATGGATAAAGGTGAATCAATATTTGATTGAGATGACATATTCGATAACATTCCAATATCTAAGGTAGAAGATTTTAAACTGATTGATGTAGCTAATCTTACCAAAGAACAAAAAAAAGATATTATTATTTTACTGGATGCTTCATTGTCAGAACAACACGAAGGAGAGTATAAAATATGAGATATTGATCCTTATTTATATCATATTGATACTTTTTATAGTGCTGCTAATGAGTTTAAAGAAAGTCCTTTTTATCTTGCTATTGAATGACGCATTAACGATCTACATCAACTAATTGAAGATCTGTAATCTTTCAACTTTTCTACTTTTTATTATCCTCATATGAGGGCTAATCTTTATTATATTTATGTCTCGATCTTCTAAGTGGTTATTCCTCAAAAAATTTATCGCTCAACCCTCTATAAACGCATCTATTATTCCTAGTTCACAGGCACTTGCTCGTCTAATGATACAAGATATTGACTGGTCTATTGTAGATGTAGTAGTTGAGTTTGGTCCTGGTACGGGTGTGTTTACCAGACACATTATCAAATACGCGAAACCCGACGCTAAGATCATCCTCCTTGAGTTTGATCAGGATTATTGTCAGTTCCTCAAGGATAAGTTTGGTGATCAAGTTATTATTATCTCATGAGACGTGAGAAAATTAGAACAACTGATCAAGAAACATAATTTATCTGTACCTAATTTGATTATTTCCTGACTTCCATATTTTCCATTTACATGACAGGAGTGAACTAAGCTACTACAGTATCTCAAAACTATCATTGATCAATGATGCATCATGAGATGATTTAGTTACTCTCCATGGAGATTTCACAAAACATACCAGATACTCCATCCTACACTGGTAGATTATACTCTCTCATGTATCCCACCTGCATTTGTTTATGAGATGAAAAAGTAGTCAGACTTTATTAATTATTAATCGTTATATATGAACAAGAAAGTAATAGTAATATGAGCATGATTTGGCTGACTTGGGTCGGCGATTTTGCTTGCTCGTGCATGATACGATGTGACTGTGGTCGAGAAAAATGACAAAGTATGAGGCCGTGCTAACCTCCTCGAGCGTGATGGTTATCGCCGAGATATGTGACCAAGCTGGTATTTGATGCCTGATGCATTTGATCGCTACTTTACAGCGATCGGTCGTAAGGTATCTGACTATCTGGATCTACAGAAACTTGAGCCGAGTTATAGAGTGTTCTTCAAAACGTCATCCTGAGGTACAGAGAATTTGTTGTCATCTTGAGGAGGCACGACGAAAGAACCAGTAAGCCAAATTGGTTATAATACACTGGATCCTTCTGCTCCATGAGATTCCGCATCAGGATGACAAGCCAAATACCTCGACCTCTATGCTGACGTAGACAAAGCCGCTACGACATTTGAGGGTATTGAGTCTGGCAGTGGCGATAAGCTCAGAGCATATCTCAAATCTGCAGCATATCAGTATGGTATCGCTATGGAGAAGTTTGTGTTTAAGAACTTTGATAGTATCTGGGATTTTATGACACCACAGTTAGCAATTGAGTGAATGCAGCTCAATGTATTTACCAAGCTATACAACTATGTTTCACGCTTTGTCAAAAACGAAAATCTCAAGAAACTTCTTATGTATCCATCAGTATTCTTGGGTACATCACCATATGAGACGCCAGCATTGTTCAATATTATGTCGCATGTTGATTTTAATCAGTGAGTATTCTACCCACAAGGATGAATCCATGAAATTCCCAAAGCACTCTATCAAATAGCACTCGAAGAAGGTGTAAAATTTGAGTTTAACGCAGAAGTGGAGAAGATTATCGTAGAGGATAAAAAAGTGACTTGAGTAAAATTATATTCACAGGACTCGTCATTGCGAGAAGCGAAATGAAATGAGTCGACGAAGCAATCCAGTGAATCAACATTATCCAAAATTGAGATAGAAAAACTATGATTGATTGCGAATAATTCAGTTACTCAAATGAAAATTATATCAGTAAAGAAGTGTGATAAGAAATATCTATTTCATGGTAGCGGGACATTATTTGATGAGTTAGATCCAAATTACAATCATAATGGTCATTGAAGTTATGAGTTTACTGTTCCAGTTGCTTTTGCATGAATCAATCCTTCAACTAAGTTTTGCTACCAACCTACGGCGAAATATTTAGAAGCTAAAAATAAATATTGATGGGCATTTCATAGATTACTTTCTTGATGAAGGGAGATATTACTATGATGAGATTTTTGATGATATATTTATGTATTTAAATGATCTGATTTTTACGAAGTTATTAGGGAAGACACAAAGCTTTGAATTACTAAACAGTCTACTGAATACATAACTATAAAAAAACAAAAACCTATTTTTATATACAATATAAAAGCCCCAATTGATTGAGAATCTTTTTCCGAATATGAATACCTATGAGCAGAAAATGTGGGTTGATTAGAATATGAAAGGTTTAAAAAAATATGTCTACAACAATGAAAAAGTGAATTATTAAAATCAGTAGATGGCTGTCTAGCTAAAGACACCACATATTCAATTCCTGAGGAATTATTACCTTACGTTAATCAATCTCATCTAAAACCTGCTGACATCATCATCTCCAACGCAGACATGCGACATACCGAGACACAACTACTCGAGTCATCACAGCAGACTTATCCTGAGTCGTATTGGGCTAAGCAAGTGATCTCACCATCATGATTTATCCTATATCTATGAGTAGATGGAGAGTTACCACAGCTCAAGCACCATACCCTCGTGTTTAGTGATGACCGAAGAGGATGATTTGACCAAATCTTCAAGGATCCACAGTGGCCACAAGATCCCAACTATTATATCTGTAATCCATCTAAGACTGACCCAAGTGTAGCTCCCGCAGGCAAGGAAAATCTCTTCGTCCTTGTGCCAATCGCACCATGATTGGAATCTACCCTACAGTCTCTGGAGGCATATAAGGATCACATTATTGCAGATATCGCTCACAACTGTGGTATCCCAGATCTACAAGATCGTATCGAAGTCAGTCAGATCTTCTCGATTCCTCAGTTTGAGCAGTATTACAACGCATACAAGGGGACGGCGCTAGGGCTTGCTCATACCTTCTTCCAGTCTGCAGTACGACGCCCACAAAACTATAGCAAGAAAGTCAAAGGTCTGTACTATGCTGGTGGATACACAACTCCAGGTATCGGTATGCCTATGTGTCTCATTTCTGCCATGATGGTAGCTGACAGGGTGGAGAAGAATAAGTAACTCCAATAATTGACTCATATAAAAATCTACTTGCAATATATTGTAATTTGATTATACTCAGGCCAAGTATTTTTCTAATCTCAATACATCATGCCAACTAAAACTCCAAAAGCCTATCAGGTAGAGAACTATGAGGCTGGATCTCACTTCGCAGGTCTTAGAAGATTATCAGACAATCAAAATTTGACAAATGAGACCAAACATACTATAGCTCAAGCAATTTCTGCTGACCCCAAATTTCAGGAAAAGAAAGGAGAGCATCAAGCAAAACAAGACCAATATAATGTTGACCTTCAGTGATATGAAGAATTAAAAACTAAAAAAACACACGGTGAAATGACTTCTGAAGATTTCCAGATGCTCGCAGAACTCAAATTAAAACTCGAAGTATGAGTTACTCCTACAATCTTTGAATGAAAAGTTCAAGATAGACTCACTGGAACTATGAATGAATGAAAACTTAATTTTAATGCTAAAGATTACACTTTTGTTCGTAGAGAATGAATTGTGAAGTCATTTGAACAAATGGGTATGGAAGTCAAAGACTTCAAGAATCGAACAGAAGCAACAGTCTATCTCAAAGAACTATTTGCTGATTATACTGACCAATATCCTGAATTATTTGCAAAGACTGATCGGTACAATGTAAATAATAGCGAAATATTTCCAATAATTAACCAATGGGCTCAAGATAATGATATCCCATATGCGGGTTGGCAGCACTCCTATGGCGCTCACTACTGAGCAGGTGATTTACTCTATGCGTGGTTGCCTGTGCGTGTGGCGGGTGAGTTTGCCTTTGTGTGAAGCGATTCAGACGATGAGGGAGCGCTCTTCTACTGTGGCAGCGAGGGCACTGCTCGTTTGTCAGTCTCTTTTACGAACTAGTGACTCATCACTTCATCAATTTACCAATGGCTCTTGCATAGAAGACTAGTATCCATATAGTCAACTATGCTTATAAAATACAGTAAATTATCTCTTTACGAGTTGAAAAAAATAATTCATTGCTTT
>JAYSSF010000031.1:0-3330 GCA_043720715.1 bacterium | reverse complement strand
TGAAAGGTTTGCTGTCATGTGTTTCCTCGAGAAAACGCTGTCCTGAACCACAAATTTGACTTTCATAGCTAATTGTAACTTTTGTAATCAAGATCTACTTTGATGGTTATTCAGCGTTTTTTTAAACAAAAACCCTCCGATTTTGGTCGGAGGATAATGCTATACGTCATGTATAAAGTTAGAACTATCTAACAGCCTTTTTGAAGTCTGAACCAGCCTTGAATGTAGGAACGTTCATTGCTTTGATTTGGATTTTTTCAGTTGGCTTTTGTGGGTTAACACCAGTTCTTGCCTTTCTGTGTGAAGACTTGAACGTACCGAAACCTTGGATGCTTACGTTATCACCTTTCTTAACTGTAGCTACGATACCATCAACAAGGATGTTAAGAACATCACCAGCAAGTCTTTTAGAGATTTTAGCTTTGTCAGCTAAGTGAGCAATCAATTGAGTTTTAGTCATTATTGGGAAGTAATAAAATAAATTACCCTACCATCATGTATAAAAAAATAGCAATTTCAAGTGATTTTTGCAAAAAAGTCAGATTATCCTATATTCATAGCTCTATCGGTGGCAATTCTAGACTAGTTGATACATCACAAGAATAAAAGCTATCATACATAAAATACCTTGTATAAGCCATAATCTCATCACAATAGAACTTTCATTCATCCCTTGATGCTCAAGAAGATGATGTAGTGGAGCAATAGCAAATAACTTACGTTTGAAGAGTTTTTTCCAAAGAATTTGTAATCCACTGGTCAAAAGCTCAACCAGACATAGTCCAAATAAGATGAAAAATGGAATAATAAATCCAATTTTGATCCCAATCAAATATACAAGCGTAGAAAATAATCATCCTAAAGCGAGAGATCAACTATCTCCCATGAAGATCTTGGCAGGATTGATGTTGAACCACAGGAACGCGAGAAGAGATCACAATACAATCCCGATCACAGTAGTGGCAATGTATTGGCCATAGTAAAAGGTAATCCCAGCGCATACTGATAAGATCATGAGCATAATACCTCCAGCAAGTCCATCGAGACCATCAGTAATATTGATCGCATTGGTGATAGTGAGAGTCATGATAAAAGTCAGAGCCATATATCATAATCATAATTGATATTCTGACCCAAACCGCGTAAAGTCTACTCATCATAGATTGGTCAATCACGCAAATGGTCGTAAGTTTACTTCGTTGATTCATAATTTAACATGAAATCGATAACTCACAAAGCCCGCAAATAGAAACATTCATAATAGCTTCGCAATTGCAGGTAGTCATTTGACGCGTCACCATGACTTGATATTGAGATAGTCATCGACTAATCACCAGATTCCCATCCCGAAGAACGCTACTAACAGTACATATGTTTCCTTTCTTGAAAGGAGGCTATTATTGATTACTTGCCACTTCTGTAGTAAGAGCGATAAGACGATCATAATTATCATAATAATCAGTATGAGTCAGCCTCACATGGTAGGAGTTCATCACTTATGCTTATGAAGCGCGTTGAATATAGTAGCTTTATCTCCTGTACCAGAGTCTTCACGGATGGTTTTACCAGCTTTGAAATAGCGTAATAATCTGATATAGTAGGGGAAGCTGACTGCTGTCACGACACATGCTATCATGGAGTAGATCAGGATTTGGGTAAGATTTTGTAGCATCTCAGTGGTAGTGTAAAGTGGTATAAAATTGTAGAGAACTGTGTAAAAAGATTATACTAATTGCTCAATAAGAGATTGCATGTGTTGGACTGTGTCCTCTATTGATTGTATAATAGTAGGTTTGCTACGACATGTCACGGTGATGGTATCATCGCTATTGGTACTGAGAGTAATGATATGATGATCGATATGATACTCAGTTACAATGCCAGATCATGCCGCAACATGCTCTCGACCAATATCCAGTAACACCAAATCTAACTCATCAACCGTATGATCAGGGAAATAGCATTCAAAAACTTCTCTCGTACAATAGCCTGTTTCTTGTACATCATTTGAAGTTACAATAAGCATCGTTTTGTCTCCCGGGAGAATGCTGCATGTTTTGACAACATGGTTATTGCTGTGTAGACAGATACGATGAAGAGCTTCTTGATCGCTTAGCGGCATCTGCATTCCAAGTTTCTGATAGATATCGAACGCATTACCTCCAGCAAATGGATGATAGAGTCTGCGTTGTGTTTTGAGTAGATGCTCAGGACTGTCGCCATAAGCTTGCAGCTTAGTTAGAAAGACATCGGCATCAGCCTGCGTATTGAGGATTTGAGTGATTTCGAGTTCAGTTTGATTCATGGCTATATAGGGTTAAACATCGGGTAAAGGTGGGAGGAAGATGGGATTAAAATGTGTCTATCTTTTTACATAAGTAATAAAACTATATCCATCAAAGTCTTCTCTCATTGTCTCGATCCACTCATCTCACAGCTGTGGAAAGTAGACATCTCACTGGAATTCATGATCTAATGCTGTCATCTCGATACGATCGACAAGATCATGTTCAAGGGCGTATTGATAGATCTGGCCTCCTCCGATGATATGGGTATCACGATCAGGATAGTGCTCACGGATATGAGTCAGACATGATTCCACTGATCCGAATATGCGCACTTCTTCTCATTTGCTATCTCACAGGTCCAGATTGGTATTACGAGAGATCATGTAGTTGATATTGTGGCGAAATGGTTTGTATTTGACTGGTATTGACTCCCGAGTTTTACGGCCCATGATGATGATATTGGGAGAAGTCTTAGGGTTGGATCATGTTCTCAAAGCGACAAAGTGTTTCATGTCGACATGGTTTGCCTGTATGATATGTTCGGGTAGCTCAATGCCTTCCCAGGGCATGCAGTTATGCTGGGAATTACCGATGAGGTTATTTTTATCTACTTTGACGATGAGGGAAATCATAGGATGAATACTGTAAAATTTATAATTAAATTAGGGCAATGATATTGATTTTACAGCTAATATATCGGTTTTTGGTTTAAATAATTTTTGTAGTAAAACCGATATATTAGTATAGTCATGTTGGATCTAATGTCGAGACGGAAAATTACTTTGACTTTTGCTTGATTTTTATAGTGTATTGACTATATAGTCTATATGTCTAACTTTTTTGAAGTTAGCGCCGATATTTGATACATTGAGGTAATCCTCGATGTATACGCAAAATCTTCCTGCAAGGTGTAGGATTAGGAAAGCACTAGTAAGTCGGAATCTGGCTTAATGGTAAAAAAGGTGTGGCTATTCTACTCTAGAGTTAATCAAATACAGTATTAGTTTTAATTTCCTATCTTCCCTTAGTCCTCTATGTAAAT
>JAYSSF010000030.1:0-7712 GCA_043720715.1 bacterium | reverse complement strand
AATACTAGTCATATAGTACTGTTTCTTAGCTTTTTTGCTAGTGAAAATTGATTATTTTAGTGTTATTTTAGAGGTAGGTTTTGCAGTGTTTCCTTAATTAGGCCATGAATTACGATATATAGTATGATGATGATTCCACCATGTAATGCAACTTTTTGTCAATGAGAAAAAACACCATGATTACTCACAGTGTCTCAAGTAGCTAGAACCTATTATCTATCCCATGGAGTTAGTGTACCAAACTCAGGCATTGCAAACTGCGCCTTTAGTCCTCATTGTTCTGGTACAAGCTTCCATCAGATCAGATTAGTGGTGCTCTGAATTGTGATGATTGCTCATTTTTCGATGATGATCTCTTGTGTATCAGTAGTGAATCTCATATCTTGGTTGATTGTGAGTACAGTATCTCCACCCAGTGGCATATCTTCTACCGTTGCTACACCATCATTGACCAGTCAAACCAGCGATGCACTGTCTTGTATTTCATAGTATTCTTGGATTGTTTTATATTGTTGTTTTGGTTGATACGAGGTTTTGGCAATATACATCGTATATCCACGATATCCATCAGCAGCAAAGTGATTTGCTAATAATTGTGGCTTGGATGTGATCTGACCTCTAATCGGATCTAAGATATAGATTTGATCATCAGTACCGATAAATACTACCGCTCTATGTCATTGCATGATACCACCATTTGATCCTTTGTAAAAATATACATCGAAGATAGTATTATGAGTTTGATCATATTGAGCCCAAATATCTAACTCCATTGATGTTTTATTTGTGACGATCATTTGTCATCTTGCTGCTCCGTGAAGTGCGAGTGTATAGGCGTCACCTCTGGCAATACTAGCTTCAGCGAATCATCATTGACGATACGGGAGTCAGGTCAGATTACTAAGATTAATCCTCGCAATTGTCGAACATAAGATTGATCATCTTCCACCACCTTTGGCGTATGACCAGATAGTAGTAGGATCGATCTTGTTCGATAGCGTACCAGCTGCAACAGTGTCTGAATGTTTCAGACTTTGTGTAGTTTCTATATTTCTTTGAATAATTTGAGGTTTTGGTTGTGTGTTTTGCTGTGTGACTATTGTTTCATCTAATGACGAAGGAGGTTGATCTAAATCTACATCTCGCTGTGCCACAGTAGCCTGTGGTAGTACAAATATAGCTAACATCATCATGATGATGAATGTTTTGGAGACCATGTTACCAAGTGTAACTTTGTGTGCGTTAAGCGTTTGACTAGTTGAATACAAATACATACATAAGATTAGGGATAATACCGACACGTAACCCGAGTCCGCAGTATTGCGGACCTGCATCGCGGAGCATCTCTTTTGGAGCTACATCATGATTTTATCATTTTAGTCTGACTGCGTCAATTTTGGATCCCATTTCAGTATTTTGCTGTTGCAGAAAGTATTCTTTTTACTATATAAACAATTTACTTATATATATAAATAATAATAGTATAGTTTTTTGTAAAGTCGCTTTTTTGATCAAAACCATCAAAAATTCATGGGACGAGTCCTATGATTTTGTAGCCTCATCAGGCAATAACGGCAGTCACTAAGCTATTCTAGAAAATCATCATACTATGATAAATACATATACAGTTATTCATAGTATGATGATGTGCGAGTCGAAATCAAGTTTGGCTATTTTTAGTGCTTCTTCTCAACAATCAAATTCAAAAGATGTGATTTATTACTACCAATAGTACGTCTATTATATGGTTGATTTTTTTGTAGTTGCTGGAAAATACGAACTAAATCATACCACTCTAGCGCAGCACTAGGACCAAATGACTCTATGCGTCGTCAATCCTTTTGATGAGAGATGCTCTTAATAGATTTTGAAGTCATAAATCATATTGAGATAGTCCAGGTTTCTTGAGTAAATCTATCATTTGTTTTATGATCTTTTCTATGATAGATCAATGTTCCATGCTTGCTATCAATTACAAAACGATCTCATGAAGGTAAATCAAAGATCTTGTTTATAGAAATTATTTTTAATCCAATAAGATAATTCTCTAGATTATTCTTTTGTTGTATAATTTCATGATTCAAACTGGCAAGCAGTTCTTTTGACGATTTTTCTTTATTAGATCATAATTCTAATAACATAATAATGTGTTTTTTTGATAAATTAGTCCTCTACAATCTCAATCTTCGCACCTAGCTTATTAAACTCATCCACAATATTTGGAAAGCGACGGAAGATGTATTTATAGTTTACCAATTTACTGGTACCTGGTGCTGCCATGGCAGCGAGTAATAGTGCATAAGAAGCCTGTATAATATCAGTACATACAAGGTCTGCTGACTGGAACTCAGTAGGTCCGCTCGTCATGACAGACACTGGATTCATCATGGTAATTTGTCACTTCATCTTGGCTATTTCTTGGACGAAGAACCGCCCATACTCATACATCAGATTATCCCAGATCGCTACTCACTCAGCCTTGAGAGCCAGTACCGCACAAGTGTGGACAAAATCAGGCGGAAGCAATGGCCACTGGAGAGCATGGACTCTGAGTGGATCTCATTTGACCGTCTTCTCGATCACGAGATGCTGCTCACGAGGTACAAAAATCGTATCAGCCTCACGATCAACTACCACCTTGACTCACATTTTGCCAAAGACCTGCAAAATAATGCCCATATGCTGAGTTGCAGCCTGATGAATCGTGATCTCACCTCCAGTCATGATCGCAGCAGCAATCAGTCATCCAACATCCAAATGGTCAGATACGACCGTTCGCTCTACTCCCTTCAGCGACGAAACTCATGTAACCTCAAGTCTATTGGATCCAATACCACTGATTTGAGCACCCATCGCAATCAACATATGACATAGATCTTGAGTATGTGGCTCACATGCAGCGTTGTAGATAATGGTTGTACCAGGTACTTTGGTAGCTGTGATGATGAGATTCTCTGTAGCTGTCACTGATGGAAACCACTGTCGGATCTCCTTAGCTTTCAGTCAGTCAGACTCCAATAAATATTCACCATGCACATGACTATATGTTGCACCAAGTTCGATCATACCTTCAATAAATGCATCCATCGGACGAGTTCCGAGTTTACATCACTGGGGCGTGGGCATACTCGCCTTACCAAATCTGAGGAGTAATGGTCATAAATACATCGCACTAGCTTTGATCTTATCGCCAAGGATCGCATCAATGGCATAATTATTAACTCCACTACAGTTAATTTTGAGAGATTTTTGATCATTACCGGTTTCAGAGGCAGCAGAATTTCATGCTGCAGTAAACCACTCATATGATCCACCAAGCTTCTCCAGAATCTGGAGCATCGTAAGCACATCGCTACTGGTCGGGACATTATGGATGATGACATCCTCATCAGTGAGAAGTGCTGCAGGTATGAGTTTGAGGATACTATTTTTGTTGGCTACTGGAGTGACGTGACCCATGAGTGGGCGACCTCCATGGACGAGCATATGGGACATGACTAGGTTAAAGGTTATAAAGTTTGTAAGGCACAAAATGAAATTTTACCATCACATTATAATCATATTACGAATAAGATCAATAACGACTATCATTGGCACACAAAGCCATCCTTTCTAGTTAATAACCGTGAATATATTAGGCAATTAGTAGTCATTATCTTTACCTCTTGATATAAAAACAATATTCTTGATTATAATGTTTACACCAAAAGTATTTTTTGCTCTCTCGATGAGCTTCTCGACGATTTCCTGCTTACGAATGAAGATCTGATGATTGAGATGTGAATCGGTCGAAAATATTGTCAACTTATGATATTTATAGTAACCCGAAATCCTCTGATCGAACAACAGCGAGTCCCCGTGAGGGGATACCTCTTGTCATATCCGAGCGATGAGTTGTTGCCCGAGCATCTGATTAGTAAACGCTTTGTTACTTACGGCAAAACTTTGTATTGTCTTAATCATATTTACTAACTTTCATTGATAATTTTATGCATCAGCACAAGCTGTACGATATTACTCATCAGCGCCGTCCCTCATACAGAGATAAATGGTAGAGTCAATCAAGTATTGGGTAAGACACTCGTATTTACGCCCATATTAACAAACGCCTGTATCACAATCAGAGATATTAGTCAGACTCCGAAGGTACGATAATATGGATCTTGAATATGTTTGAGTCTGACTACCATATGATATACTAGCAAAAAGTATGCTGCCAATAAAATACTATTACCTAAGAAGCCAATCTCCTCACTAAACGCAGCAAAGATAAAGTCTGACTGAGCCTCTGGTATATATCAGAACTTCTGAAGTCACTTACCATATCATTTGCCAAATACTCAACCGCCTCCGATCGCCATGAGAGCTTGTTCTTGTTGATATCACACTGCTTTGTTGATGCCGTTGTCTGCGTTATCCAATACGAAAAACGATAACCTATCTCTAATATACCCAAACTGTGTCGCAGCTATCACCGCTACCAATAATCATAATATCATCGATGATGCGACAAACCTCTTCTTACCTCACGAGTACCAGTATAATAATAATGCAAGCAGTCACAAGATCATAATCGTCCCCAGATCTGGTATCAACAGGTACACAAACAAACACATTCCTACCATAATCAAGAAAGCAATATATCATCTAATATCAGTCAGAAGCTGTCTTTTGCGAATCAGCCATGCTGATAGGAAGATTACAAACCCAAGCTTAAAGAACTCTGATGGCTGTACTGTGCCCAATCATGGCATACTGATCCAGTTGCGAGCCCCCCTACCAAACGAGTCTCCCAGTGGCGTAAATACCAATAACTGAAATACCAAGAGTGCGAGAAAAATAAAGACATAATATTTTTTGTACCAATCGAGTGGGATCTTATATACGATAGCGCCCATCACTAGTCAGATAATCAAATTTCTAATATGACGGAAGAAGTAGAAATAGTTAGTCGGTTCGGCGTTGGCAAATTTGAGCGATGTCGTAAATGACTCATGGATACTTACACTATATACTGCCAATATTCCAAATAATATCAAAAATCCCCCAATTCGTAAAATACTATATGTTGTTTGTTTTTTGTTCATTATAAATTTTAAAAAATCTACTATTCTACTTTTCTAATTCTTCAGTCATGACTGTATACAAACTCTTTGATATTGTTGAGCAAGGTTGGTATCTGACTTGAGATGTGCGTCAAACGTGTCGATCGAGTACATCACCGAACTGTAATGCTTACCTCAGAAGTATTCTCCAATACGCTCGAACGTCCGCCCAAAATGGTGCTTGGCACAATACATACCACACTGACGAGGCATCGAGATATGTTTCTTCTTACTGTCACTACAGATGTCTTCTCGTGACACATCTCGTACGTCACACACTACTGCCATCACTTCATCAATACGAGGTCATACTGACTGAATCTGTGAAGGATGAGTAGCTCATCTTTTGGTTTGATATCATAGCATTGCAAGACACTCAATCACGTCATCGTGAGTCACATCACGATGCAGGATATGATGCTTGGTAGCAAGTGTATTGACTGCTCACTCGAGCTCTCTGACATTATCTACGATCGTCTTGGCGATAAGCTCGACAAACTCAGACGACAGCGGTAGATCTTTGATCTCTGCTTTGGATTGCACGATTGCTGCCCTGGTCTCAAAATCTGGCATACTAATCTCGCATGTAGTTCCCAGTGCAAACCTGGTAGTTAATCTCGCCTCGATCAGTGTCAGCTCACGAGGTGGACGATCACCCGATAGGATCAGTTGCTTACGATGCTGGATAAAATCATTGAAAATCGTAAAAAAAATCTCCTGACATTTGTCTTTGTTGGCAAGGAATTGCACATCATCCACAATAAGTACGTCTACTCATTCAAATTTACGTTTATATTGGTCAAGTTTATTCTTCTTGATCGCAGCAATGATATCATCCACGATCTTCGGAGTCGGGAGATAGACTACCACTTTGTCAGGATATTTTTCGATGATGCGGTTGGCGGCAGCCTGGAGTAGATGGGTCTTACCTAATCACACATGTCCGTGTAGGAAAAATGGGTTGTATTCTGACCCAGGTGCTTGTGTGATGCGCTCCATGAGAGTATATGCAAATTCATTGTTGGCTCACACGATATAGTTTTCAAACTGAAATCTACGATCAAACAATACACCAAAATAGTCAGTCAATGAACGAGTCAGAGCATCATCATGAGTAATCCCTCCTCCCTGCGGGTACCTCCCTTTGCCCCCAAGGGGATTCCCTACGGTCTCAAGGGAGGAAGAATTTGCTGGAGAAGCATTAGCGACTCAGTTCACATCTGCTCCATTGAGCAATATCTTCTTGAGATCGATCGGATGATGGTCATGAAGCGTAGATACGACCTTGATACTGGATCCATATTGCGGATTGTAGACTTCTCTTACTGCTTGCTGGAGCAACTCACCGAAGAACTTCTTGACCTGGACCAAGATAAACTCATTGGGTACTCATATGGTGATCGTTAGACTATCTTCATCGATCGAGCTAATACACGCCTGACCCAAAAACGACACAATCTTCTTGGGATCGGTCTGGGTTTCGAGATATTTAATAATATCAAGTCGTATGGTGCGGTAGTGTTGTTGTTGATCGCTCATGCACACAGTTTCATCGGACTATAAAAAGATTGTAGTATACAAATTATAATTAATCATCAAACTCGACAGCTACTCTTCTGCCTCTAAAATCGCTAATCAAGAAGATCGTCAGACCAGCATGGATCATCATCCAAATTGGCATATAAGAGATATATCATAGTACCTTAGGATCTGGAATGTATTGTCATACAATGGTAGTAATATTGAACGGATCGAGCACTCCAATACCCCATACAATCACTGCAAGCGTAAATAAGATACTGATCGCAGTCATAATCACTACAATCCACATCACGATAAAACGAGGAAAGGGTAGATGATCGGTGCTAAAATTGGTCTTCCATCTCGTGAAGAGAGTAATCATACAGAATAAATATGCCACAATCACAATCCCTACCTTATACTGCGAGAGAAGGTTGTAGGTCGAGACGTAATTATTGGTCTTATTGGCAAGCTGCAGGCGGACAATATTCTGCAAAATCAGGTCAATCGTACTACTCAGCGCAAGACAAAACATACTCAAAATATAATTACCCACGATCATGCGCAGCATCCTCTCCATGCCCATCGCAAGAGAAAAGATCACCAACACACCCAGTACTCCTAACGCAAAATATTGAATATTAGACATGAGACAAGTCTGACTGAGATAAAATAAAGCTATGCTTTTATTTCGCTGCGACGGACCTAGGGGGGTCCTATGCAGTAAAGTTATCTTCAGACTATTGATGTGTTCTCAAATATCAAGTCTATTCAAACAACACCTCAGAATTATCAAATAAGATTTTTAATTGTTTCTGAGTATTAGGCAATAGTCTTTTAGGACACCTCATTGTATCCTGCAAATGATCTCTATATGCTGTAAATGTGATCTCTCATCTCACCATCATATTAAGGAAACGCTGAATAACCATCAAAGTAGATCTTGATTACAAAAGTTACAATTAGCTATGAAAGTCAAATTTGTGTTTCAGGACAGCGTTTTCTCGAGGAAACACATGACAGCAAACCTTTCACGATATGATGATTACGATGATTTTTGAGAATATCGTGAGGTTTTGCAGTGTT
>JAYSSF010000029.1:0-3405 GCA_043720715.1 bacterium | reverse complement strand
AAAGTCTCCTAACTGGAGATTCAAACTAGTGAAATAGACTGAAAATATGGTTGATATTTAGAATAGGGTGGGTACTATGGGTTAATCATCGTTTCCTTTATCAATATTCTCATCGATATCAAAGATAGAGTTACTTCATATTTGCTTTATTAATTCTTCTCTTCCGGCTGGGAATGCTGTAAAGAATATGATTTTATTCTTACGTTGTATTAATTCGGAAATAAGATTAATTGAGAAGTAAGACGCTCAGGATTTTTCATGTCCATTGATAAAGCATGGAAGTAATGATCTATCACATATAAATTCTTGATTATCAATTGTGATTTTCTTACTCATTATTAAGAATATTACTTAATCGATAAAGTACTACCAGTTACTTGGAGCAAAGTCTGCTGAGGATTGAAGAGGAGCGATCTGACTGCTTCGGTAGGTCACTGAACATACGCACATGGGCATTTGCTACATGTTTTGACTTGGATGGTAGACAGTCACGGCAATACTGGATTGATAACAGGACATGGTCATGGATACGTGGTTCCATCAAACAGGATACAGACTTGATCCGTAGTCTGACACACATTACCATATCCATCACGATTGTCGTCAGCTTGATCTTTGTTAACGGTAAAAGGACAGTTGTCGATTTTGACTCCTGAAGCGGCTTGTTGATGTTCGTATTGTTTGAGCGGAAGATTGGTATTATCATCGTCGATGACACAGCTGGAGCGTTCATATAAGATGAGATTCATCAGGTTGTTGGTCTCATCTCCATCAATATCTTCATCACAGATGTCAGGTATGGTGTCACGATCCATATCACATTTATATACTGAACTATCTCGACATCTGTCACGTCATATCACTGTCACAGTAGCGGCATTGGGTAGGATGAGTCAGTTGTCGAGAGTGAGTGCACACTGTGCTGTATAGCGTCCAGCCGTGAGATAGACATGAGGTTGAGTCAGATTTTTGGTAATCTCAGTTCTAAATACTTTGATATTTCCATCACCATAATCACAAGTGATCTTTGTGATCTGATCGGGTCAGACATTGATCGGGTTGATCTGATAGATGACGGGCTTACCGACTGACTGGACGAGTGGTGTAGCTGTCATGTAACTAGAGAGACATTGGTCGCTGACTCATCCCACTGTGATGGTAGTCATGGTGATGAGAGCAGTATTATCGTCGAGAGTGATGGTCTGTGTGATAACTTTGGGTCAGCCAGTGAGGTAGATCTTGGTGAGAGATAGATTTGTATTTGTTGTACTTGATCCATCGCCAAAGTCCCATCTTATTTCTTTGATGTTTTTGGCTGTAATGTTACCGAGCTTAGTGGTGAGCCTGAGTGGTGTGTTGCTTGGGATGGTGAGCGATGCAGGAGTGAGCGTGATGGATACGGTACGCTGTGTGGGTCTTGAGACTGCGACGATGATCTGTGCTGCTGACATGAGCGTAGCTCCACGATATGCCTTGGCAGTGATAGAATATGTACCTGCTTTGGATCATGTAAATAGATAGGTCTGACCTGGTTTGAGTTTAGTCGTGCCTAGGGATGAGATATATTCGATGGAGTCTATCGATCATAGTATTTGTGCTGAGATCATTGCTACTTGTCATAGTTCGATGACTTGTTTATCGCTCGTGAGAGCGAGTCATTGTTGTCATTCGGTTCCGATGACTTTGACATTGGTACTGGCTTTCACTCATTTATTGGCTGTTGCATTGATCGTATAGTTACCTGCTGTTGTGTAGTAGTGAGAGACAGAGCATCCATTGGCTTTTGGTCCAGCATCTCCGAAGGTCCATGATATATTACCGATATTACCCGTATAGGTACATACAAAGTTAACGGTAGTAGGAGCTGTGACACAACGCGCATCGCTCTTGACCCACAAGCCAAGTAAGTCAGGATCTTCACATCTATCGCCGATTCAATTCTTGTTGAGATCTTCTTGGTTGGTATTGGGAGTGAAGATACAGTTATCTACCTTGGTGCCGGTGTTGAGAATTGGGTTGTTGGGATTATCATCATTAGCTTTAGTACAGACGACTGTGTTATTTAGTTTTGTGCCAATGATGCCTCACAGATCATCGACTACTCATAGACCATTGACGACCGTGTCGTTGTCGATATCACAGTCACAGACATCTCCTACGCCTCACTTGTCAGTATCGATTTGTCTCACATTGGGGGTGTAGATACAGTTATCTTTGGGGTTCTTGATGGTATCTTTGTCGTAATCATCGTCAAATGTACACTGTGTTTTAGTATTGATTTTTTGGAATATTTCGATCATCTGACTTCCTGGTGCGAGTTTGGTGATGACACGAGAGATCTGATCTGCTTGGGCGAGTGTGAGGATTCACTCTTGTGTGAGGATATTGAGCTCAGCTACTGGCCATGATCTCTCTGGTGCTCATGCCCGTGGTTTGAAATTACAGGCTGTGAGGTTGTAGGTACAGTATTTGGCATAGGCAGTGAGTTGCGCTTGTGATAGTGTGAGACACTTGTCTTTGGTACACTCTGTCGCGCTACGTTTGATGGTGGCAAGATCATCAAGATCAAAGACTCTCATCTGATCACTAGGGATGAGACTTGATGCTCGAGACTGAATACTCTTCCAGTCAGGGTTATAGTTTATCGTACTATATTTTGCTGTGATGTTAAATATAATTTGCACAAACTCTGCCATGGTCGTATTGGCTGTACCACAAAATTTACCAGGGCAGTAAGCAGACGAGCTACGAGGGTATCAGTTGACATATCACTGGTCACCGGCGTATGCAGCACAGTAGTAATAGTTGAGAGATTTGTATTGTGTGATAGGATATGATAGATCATCAAAGTTGTTGCTTGGGAATGCGGCAAAATTTCTCAGCCACTGGAGAGTATAGCGGTCTTTCATCCATTTTGGAGCAGCAAGACAGTCGATACATTCGACACTACTCAATAATCTGACTGTATCGTAACGAGAGATCGCGTTGGATGTAGTCAGGTTAGTGGTGTTGATTCACTGTGATTGAATAGCAGAGAGGAAGGCAGTAGAGTTATTTTGAGGAGATTGAGCAGAGGCGAGAGACGGGAGAAAATAGGAGGAAAATAGGAGGAAAATAGGTAGAAGATAGGACAAAAATAGGGCAAACAATTTGCGGAATATATTATGGTTTGTGATGTATAGTTTATGGTTTGCTCACATGTGTTAGTGTATAATGATTTGGGATGTGATTTGATCTCGGTGTTTGATGATTTTGGAGATAAAGGCTTGACTTATATATTTTAATATCTACTATACATTTAGTATTTTATTGGAACATATACAAGTCTATTGCACCACTAAATTTCACTTGATTTTTCATATCGTTTTTTCATAGTTCATATACACCTCTTGAGGCGTTAAATAG
>JAYSSF010000028.1:0-3409 GCA_043720715.1 bacterium | reverse complement strand
AAGTAGTCTTGTAGCCATGTGTAGAAGATTGATACTAAATAAAGGCAGTAATTATACTTTCTTTATATAGTGGCGCAATTAATATGATAACTTTTCATAATGTATAAGTTATTTTAGCTCCTATCTACCATTAAATGAACATAATTTCTGAATGAAGTTGATGTCAAATTGATCTTGAAGAATTGAATATTCTTATTGATAGATATCGTGGCGATGTAATGAAGGAATTGCGCCTTAATACATCTGATTGAAAAAAATGGCTTACTTTGCAAATGCTATCGACAAAGACTGATATTTCTAAGACATTCCTTTCTCAACTTGAAAATGGTTTGAGAAAACCTAGTACAAAAAACCTCTTAAGTATAGCCAACATTTTTAATGTCCCATTGGTTTACTTTGATACTAGAGCCCTATGCTTGGTTGTTGAGAATAATCCAGATCAGTTTACTGATGACTTTAAAAAAAGACTTGCCCTTTCGCTCGAATTCTTTGAAAATATTTCTTTTAGAGGGGAGTAGTAGAATTATTTTTGATAGACTTCATTTTTTATGTTACACTTGAAACTCTGACTTCGGTTGGAGTTTTCTTTTGTATTGAAACGATGGCACAAAACACTACATTGAAGATATCTTTAGTTGTGAATTAATCTATGAAATTAGCAAATCGAGCACCGAAAATCATTACGCTACAGGCTGTAGTAGCGATGTTATGATCGCTGTATTATTGATGGTTTGGAGATCCTGTAAAAAATATGTATTATCAAGAGTGGTTTATGAGAGCGAATGGACTGACACCTTGTGAGATGTGTTGGTTTGCAAGGGTGCTGATGTATCCGATTGTGGTGCTAGGTATTATCGAGTGGAAGCGTAGAGATGGTAGCATGTATACGCCGATTTTGGTATTGAGTGGACTAGGAATCATGTTGGAATACTATCAATACTGGTATCAGATGTCACATACGAGTGCAGAGATCAAATCGTTTATCTGTGGGGTAGGTGCTGAAGCGAGTTGTGCCGCAACTGATGTGATCTATGGATGATGGATTACGATACCTCTTTTGTGTCTTGTGGCCTTTGTAGTGATCTTTGTGACTACAGCATACGCATATCGCTATCATTTGTCTCATACCAAACAATAATTATGTCAGCCGAATCTATTATCATTATTATGATTGCTACGATTGTGATTGCTGTATGAGGTAATCGCTGGTTTCAGTATCTTGGATTGCTGGATAGGCCTGGAGCAGATCAGCCAAAGCGTGAACGTGTCCCAAACTACCAGGGGATCTTTGTGCTAGTGGCTTTATTGTTTTCGAGTATACGAGTTGCGGGTTTACGAGAGACACAGGTGGGGCAGGCTCTAATGATCGGCACGATAATACTGGGTGGTTTTGCGTTGATCAATGATGTGATTGATAGATATACCGATATGCAGTGACTGTCTCCGATATTCAGGCTGACAGTGCAGCTGGTGGTCATCGCATGAGTAGTGATGTATAGTGGAGTAGGAGAGGGTCTGACGATCGCTCATGTGGAGCTACCGGTGGCTGTGGGTATATGATTTGCAGTGGTGTGGATATTTGGATTTATGAATGCGATGAACTGGTTTGATGGAGTATATGGGTTTGCAGGTGGCAACGCGGCGATAGGATATTTGACAACGATCTTACTGATCCAGTATCTAATATTGCCCAACTATCAGTTTGTAAGCTCAGAAGCATTGCTCGCACTACGTATGGTCAGTCAGATTTCGATCATTATGCTGATTATCTCGATTGTGTTTACTGTGATGGAGTATAAACCATGGGGATTGGTGAGAGATATCGGTGTGATTATCTATGGGTTTACGCTGGGGTATATGGCGTTGATCGGTGGTGCCAAGATCGGGATGGTGATGGCGGTGCTGAGTCCGATGATTCTGGATAGTATCTGGGTAGTAACCAATAGAATACTACATGGTCGTAGTCCGTTCCGTGGAGATTATACGCACTTGCATCACAGATTGTTGACACTTGGGTGGACGAGATCGGAGATCAGAATTGTGGTGTGGTCATGGTCGCTGATTATGATGGTATTGATGCTGCTACAGGGTACTAATTCGATCAATAAGGTGATTATTTTTGGGATGTTTGCGGTAGCATTCTTCGCAGTACATATCTATCTGTATCGGTACAAGAAATTACCTTATGAGTTTAAGAAAGAGAAGAAGCCGATGGATTTGGTAGAAGAAGAGCAAAAGGGATGAGCAAAAGGTGAGAGGAAGAGGAAGAAATAATCTATTCTAGATATGGCTCTCAAATATCGTAGTTGGATCTTTGTATTAGTGCCATCCTCAACCCTTCCCGAGTAATCCTTTTTTTGGTAGTTTCATCTATTCTTCCTAGCTTATATTCTTCATACACTCAAATTCTTTTCGCATATAAATCAGTAAATAGTTCTATATTTCATTCGTATTTCGCTCGAGAATCTTTCTCGATTTTATTATTTTTGCTCTCTAGTCATCGTCCTATGAGGGCTATTGTAACACTAGCAGCAATAGCTTTTTTAAGAGTTGGTAAAAATATGATGGTCTTTCACCAATCATTAATTTTATCCACCTTGACTTGTTCTTGCTCATTTTTTTCTTGTTGTTTAATTTGCTCTTCAAATCAACTATAAAGTGCTGCTCTTGCGAGATAAAGCAGATACATTCACTCTTTAACTTGTTGCACTTGTTCTACTGAAAGATTCATTGCTTCAAATCATTCTCTAATATCTTTGGCATGATATTCTACATCATGTTTGGCATGATCGTTCATATAATGTCTTTCTCTGTCTGTTAAGTTTGGGAATAGTTTGTCTCTCATTGGGATCAAAAACTCATATTCGTGAGGGACCATATCTTCAAGTTGCCTCATTCAACCCAATCCTATGTATCATCCTTCATCTGATACATCCTTGATAAGTGTTCACGTGATATAATGAAATAACTTAATTTCTCATCATCGTTCACTATCTGATTGTATTTTGATGCCTGACTCTCTTTCACATCATGCAATATCATACACTCTCCAGGCGAAATGTGGCTCTCATTTATATTTTTCTCAAGGACCGGCGACTGGTGAAATATATCATGATCGATCGTATTGATTTCATATCTTGCTGATTGGAAATTCTCCAGATTCATCGCGATGGTTATATCACATCGCTAGAGCCATTTTTTGATGTCATTGTTGATCGCAAAAATGGAAGTTCTTCTCGAGAAGTGGTACAAAATATCACTTTGTGTGAGTTTTGAGCTCAATTCGCTTCATATATAATTCTTTGTTGTTTCTTAAGGAAACGATGATTAACCCATAGTACCCACCCTATTCTAAATATCAACCATATTTTCAGTCTATTTCACTAGTTTGAATCTCCAGTTAGGAGAC
>JAYSSF010000027.1:0-23390 GCA_043720715.1 bacterium | reverse complement strand
AACCAGATCCTTGTTGATTACTTTTTTCGTTTCACGAAAAAAAATCACCCAGAACTGAGTGATTTGAAAAGTTTCAATTTCCTATATACTAAAAAAACTACCAGTGATGGTAGTTAAACACTCTACAAAATCAAATGAAAATAGTTGTACTTATTTTGTCTTCCATACCCATATGCCGCCTGACGATGTCATGGTTAGATTTGTAGGAGTTGTTGTGTAAGATACAGATGATAATGATCCAAATGCGTACTCAAGATTCATCAACTGAGCATCATCACAATACATCATCGTAGACATCATTGGTCAGAATGAAACGGTATCTTTGGTAGCTGTGTAGTTAGCGCCCATACCATTACACATCTTCACACTTACACGATCAGCAGCAAATGATAATGTAATAGCGGAATTATCTACCTTGGCACCATTAAATGTATCAAGTACATAGCTTCATGATAATACTACGTCAGAGTCAGTAATGAGCTTAAAACTATAATACATCTCTTCATCTGCTATCATGAAATCTCTATCAATAGCAATGCTTACTGGATTACCATAGATGGCATTATACTCTACTGTCAGATTAGCAACCTCATTATCAATCGCTTCTTGAATCATATCAAAAGCCTGACCTACTGTATTAAGTTGAGTTTCAATAGTTACCTTAGCGCCATTATCCGCATATACGAGTGATCCTGCATTAATTACGCCATTTACGATCTTATACATCATTGCACGAGTATAATCTTCCATACAGAAACATGATCTTGTCTGAATCAATGAATATGTAGTAAGCTTTTTAGAATTCCACAAAGTACGAGCAACATCAAGATCTTTTTGAGCTTGAATAAAATCTACTTCTGGTTGAACTGGAGTAACGCTTGCTTGTATTGAAATCATAATACCTTGCAATCTTGTCACGAGTTCACCTCTTGTGAGAGGCTTACCTGTGATAGCAAAATCAGACGTCATCATAATCTCAGCAAGAGCTGGGATATATTGTGCAGCTCTCGTCATGACAGTCATCAAGTCGGTATCAGTTAGATATGCTTTTGGCATAAATTTGCCATTAGATCAGTAGAACAATCACTTGGAACAAGATCTCTCTACCATTGATACCAATGAACTATCAATCATGTCAGCATCAGTCCATACACATGATCAGTCGGTTTGCTTAATCATCCACTCTTCGATTCCTGATACATCGATTGCAGTCATAATCATCTTGGCAGCTTGTTCTCTCGTTACGAGAGCATCCCAGTTGAAGTCTGCAACAGTGGGAAACTTAGTAATTCATAGACCGTACGCCCATGAGACAATACTTTGTTCTTCTTCCCATGGTCTCACACATTGTTGAGCGTCTTCGCTCCAGACATATCCAGCAGAACCAATACATCCGTGCTCGTCCTTATCTCCTCAAACAATCGGCCCAGTCTCTGCAATATTACACTCTCACTCAAATATCACAGTTGCTTGATCAGCAGCAGCCATACAAGCATTACCATAAGTGGATCTGATAGGATCACATGGAGTAGTTATACACTGTACTTGCTTTTCGCCACAAACAGGCTCATATTGCATTGTACACATCGTAGGCACTTCAGACATATCTTCGTCATTAGTGGTTGCCAGACATACTGCGTCTTGCTTTGTAACACATGCCATCTTGGTGCATGCCCATGAGTCTTGTCATGGAGCTCTGTTACACATATTGCTACATTCATCGGTAGCTTGAATACATAATGCAGAGAGTCCAGAGAGCATTGTCATTGTTGCTACAATACCAGTAGCGATTAATTCGGTCATCGGTTTTAAAAAAATAATTATAAAATACCCTACAAGGGTGAAAAATCGTACACTATGATAGCATACGACTATGTTATATTTTTGTGACTATTTGATGATGACATTACAAATCTTATCCTGTACATAGATGATTTTGATAATTTCTCATTCGAGCCATTTGGCAATATTTTCATGTGAACGAGCGAGAGCGATGACTTCGTCCTGAGTTGCTCATGAGGCAACTGCGATTGTGCCACGCATCTTACCATTAACCTGGATCGGTAGATCAATCGATCATGTCGCAATTAGTGCATCATCCCATACCGGCCAGCTACTATGATGAATACTACCCTCTTGTCCAAGCTCTGACCAGATCTGTTGTGTCATCTTAGTAGCAAATGGAGCACAAAGTTTGAGAAAAGTAAGATACTCTGATTTATACCCGAATGGGTGCTGATTGATCGTTTGAGTCTCAGCAAATGCGTTGGTCATAATCATGAGTTTACTCACTGCTGTATTGAACTTGAGAGCTTCAATATCTTCAGT
The DNA here is from genome assembly GCA_043720715.1 of bacterium. Taxonomy (GTDB): domain Bacteria; phylum Patescibacteriota; class Gracilibacteria; order Absconditabacterales; family Absconditicoccaceae; genus JAYSSF01. The sequence goes on along the minus strand of JAYSSF010000027.1, from coordinate 21,062 downwards.
TACTCACTTTATGGTTTGATGAAGAGTGGAAAGTAAATCCCCCCCTGAAATCCCTCCGCCTTCGGCACCTCCCTTAAACCCATCCGGCGTTCCGCCACCTTCCCTTGTCAGGGAAGATCAAATTTTTTCTTTGAGTTTGGCTACCCTACCGATGAAACGATAGACTCACGCGACTGCGTCAGGATTCCAGTTTTTACTTGCTTCTACTGGTCACATAAACATGGTATATGTCCTGAGCGTATCACTACCATATTCGTTGATAATACCCATCGGATCAATGACATTGCCCCGGCGTTTAGACATCTTGCGACCGTCAGATGCATGTACCATACCCTGGTGGACCAGCTTGAGGAATGGTTCTTTGGACTCGCATGCTACTGCTCCGATATCCTTGAGGAACTTATAGATGAAACGTGAGTAGAGCAAGTGTCCTACCGTATGCTCTTTACCTCAGACATACAGATCTACGGGCATCATCTTGGCTGCTTCTGGAGAGATTAATTCTTGCGTATTATGCGGATCACAAAACCTGAGGAAGTAGAATGAGCTACACATAAAGGTATCAAGCGTGTCGCATTCGCGCAGGTATACCTCACCCCTACCCTCTCCTCCAGAGAGGGAGCTTCAAGTATGCTCGTTAAAATAATTTATCAGAGTAGAGTCAATTGTTTGAGGTCTACCTTCAAGGATATTTAATGTGAATATCGATGTGTCATTATGTGTTTGAGCCAAAAACTCATCACTCGTCATCCATACAGTCGTATGCTGCACAGACTCCTCTGTAGAAACTTGTTGCTGACTTGCTTTATCTACTTCAAATAATAATGTTGTGCAAATACTCCATTGATTGTGAAGTTTGGTAGGATGATAGAACTTGAGCTGGTAGTCTACAATATGCTGTACAAACGTAGCATCCGTAAATCATCCTTCTTCCAATAGCTCACGCTGTGCTGCTATGATTGGGTCTTCTCCATTCTCAACTCCTCAGAAAAATGAGGATACATCGCCATCATGAGTCCATTGTAAGAAACAATATTGGTCAGAACTCTTATCCTTCACAAAACACTGAATCACATTTCTTTGCTTCACTGATTCTCATTCTTTAAACTTCTTGTTTCATTCTTTGTACTCTAATAGAGGCACTTGCTTATTGCTCGGAGTATAATATTTGAAACTCGGATGATCTTCCAGTGGTGATTTACCTGCTGGTTTATAATTTGGTAGATCAAGAGGGAGAATCACTGGCAACTCTGACTCTGGGATTAGGTGTGGGATCCATTTGGTCTTGTCTGGGTGTGGATTGTGGGCGTTGTAGCGCTCAGTAGTTCTGTGTGTTGGAATCTTAGATGAGTCAAAGTATTGATACCGACCATGTTGTTCATTTTTATATTGTAGTAATCATCCTATCATCTCAGGATCCATCCACTGATAAGTAAATTCCTCATGTGATTCTAGGTGTGTGCTACTGTTTGTATCATCAACAAGCTGCAATACTACAAAATGCTCGATCAAATACCTGTTCTCTTGTTTAATTGGCTGATAAAAATCATTATGAACCTCTCATGAGAGCTCTTGTAAAAGAGTGAAATTTTCAAATGGGGTTTCTTCTTTTGCCTCTCTGATTGCTGACTCAACATATGTTTCTCAAGCATCAATTCCTCATCCTACCAAGTGATAGCCGAAAGTATCATTATGTAAGATTAAATATTTATCCTCTGATCGGTGTTTGATAATAACCTTGGCATTATGTCTGGTTTTGACTGGCTTACCTGGTTGAGTCCGGTTACCATATGATTCTGGGAAGCCATCACGAGATGTATAATATGGTACTTCCTGATTATCCTCAAAAGTATAATACACTGGGATTGGACTACCCCAATATCTCTGACGACTTACTGACCAATCACGCAGACGATAGGTAATCTTTGCTTTACCTTTACCGATGGATTCAAGGTGTTTGGTGATTTCGGCTTTGGCTGTGATATTGTCGAGTCAGTTGAATTGCTGTGAATTGATAAGTTTTCATGTGCCAGTATAAGCCTTTTCTAACACCTCTCTCGACTCCGCCACTCTCCATCCTCAAGGGGTATCGAGATCCTGCAAAGAGAGAGACTTTGCTGAGGATGTTCCCTCTCCTTCAAGGAGAGGGTCAGGGAGAGGTGCTTGTATTCTTTTTTGTGCTGTATTTGCTATTAGTTCAAGTGTTTGATGAGGATAATCATATAACTCTTGATTAGCAATTCTCAACACCTGTACTCAATAATTTGCAATAAATTCATCTCTAATAGTATCATATTCTTGAGTGGCAAGATGACTATCTCCATCAAGTTCAATCACAAGTTTTGCCTCATGACAATAAAAATCAGCAATATATCTACCAAAAGGATGCTGCCTTCTTCGTTTTTGACCATCAAGTCTTTTTGCTCTAACAAATTTCCATAAGAATTCTTCAGCTGGTACTTTTTGTTGTCTTAGTTTTTTTGCTAATTCAATAATATAATCAGGAGATTGCTTGTACTGTTTAAGATTAATATCAACACCTCTCTCGGCTTCGCCACTCTCTCCTGCAAGGAGAGAGCTTTGCTGAGGACGTTCCCTCTCCTCCAAGGAGAGGGTCAGGAAGAGGTGTTGAATCACTTCTATTATTTTCATATTATATTTTTGCGCAAACTCCCAATCACGCTCATCATGAGCAGGTACAAACATCACCGCGCCTGTCGCGTAGTCCGGCAAGACATAGTCAGCAAACCACACTGGCACCAACTCACCGGTCAGTGGATGAATCACCTGCACACCACTATCAAATCATGTTTTATCTTTGTCAGTCGATTGTCTTTCGATATTGGTCTTGAGAGCCGTCGTCTTACGATAATTAGCTAATTCTGACTTCTTCTCGTCGGTCATGTACTGATCGATGATTTCGTTTTCTGGTGCGAGGACAATCGCTGTGACTCAGTAGATCGTATCGATTCTGGTGGTGAAGACAGTAATTTTCTCCAAAACCCCTCCGCCTTCGGCACCTCAACCAAACCCATCCGGCGTTCCGCCACCTTCCCTTGCCCCTAAAGGGATTCCCTGCGGTCTCAGGGAAGATACAGGAGTAGCAATTGTGAAATCTGCCTCACATCAGGTCGACTTTCCAATCCAGTTGGTCTGGTGAATTTTGGTTTCTTCTGGTCGATCACAATCAGAATAATCAAGAAGTTGGTCAGCATAATCAGTAATCTTAATATACCATTGTGGGTGCTTCTTCTGGATGATTTCAGTCTCACAGCGCTCACATCTTCCATCAACTACCTGATCGTTGGCCAACACCGTCTGGCAGCCATTACACCAGTTTACCAGTCAGTCTTTGCGATATACGAGATTATGCTGATAGAGCTTGGTGAAGATCCATTGTGTCCACTTGTAGTATTCTGGATCTGATGTCTTGAATTTACGCTCTTCATCAAAGGAGAAATCTATCCCCTTGAGCTGCTCCTCAAAATAGACGATATTATCTTCCGTTGCTTGATGAGCTGATTTGTTATTTTTGATCGCAAAATTCTCTGTTGGGAGTCAGAAACTATCGTATCCGATTGGGAATATCACCTGATCACCACGCATCCTATGGTATCTAGCCATAATCTCGGTGACGAGGAAGTTACTGGCGTGTCACACGTGCATTGCGGTTCCTGATGGATAGGGAAACATCGGAAGAGAATAGAATTTCGAATTGGTGATAGACATCGATGTAGAATCAAAAAAAATACTACCCTTATGGATAGCACTTTTGTCGTTAATTTCAATACATAATCCTCCACCGCACGCGGTCCCCCTCCTTTGTCAAGGAGGAACAAACTATTTCACGATAGCTTCAATCGCTGCATAATCAGCCTTATCGTCAAGTGGGACAATAATAGATGCCTCATTGCCAGCTTCACCAGCGAAGAATGTCACTGCTGCTTGATTGAGATTATATAGCTTCTTAGCATCATCCATCGCCTGGAATCTACCATCTTCATGCTTCACAATCACTGCTTTGATGAACTTGCGCTCTGCAGGTCTTGTGACTTTGTATCTCAATGATCCATCAGACATGATACGCAGCTTGAGTTGATCTCACTGGATCAATTTGGACTTAGAGCTATAGTTCATTGGCACTGGATATTTCTTGGCATCTGACCCAATCATGAAATATCCATCAAAGATGCCTTCCACTACCTTCACGTTTGGATCGTCATTCAAATCCTCCACCGCACGCGGTCCCCCTCCTTTGTCAAGGAGGATTGGCTCAAACGATGATTGTTTTGCGCTTCATCTGGGTGATTGCAACTTGGTAGCAATTGCCTTAACCTTCTTGAGGTCAGATTCCATATGTTCAACCAGCTCAAGGAGTATTGTCATGTTTTCTGTCATTTATGTTTTGGTTTTAAAAAAATTAAATTTAATTTACATATATACATATTTAATAGCAGCCTTTCAATCATATTATGCGGCTTGAGGTAAAACGGGTTTACTGTCTGAGATTGGAGGCTTAGTCTTTGCATCCAGTACTGGAGCTCATGATCCGCCACCTTCATTACCCTTACTAACCTTTCTCGTAATGTCTGTTCATTTTTTCATAGTTTTCCCCGTACCTGTAAGTAACTCGCCAGCCCCCGATACTAATGATCATGCAGTTGCTCATACTATCTTGACTGGTCATCTTATGGCAAGATCTACTCATGCTCCTACTCCATGAGTAAGTAACTGCTTAGGTAATCTCCATGTTCCCTGGGCTAGTCATTTTGTTCATGCTCGGACACGACCTAACGTTCAATTTAATGCCCATTTTACTCTAGAATAACTTTTTGATAAAACTCAGCCATCTTTGGCAAGATTGCCTTTCATTGTTTCAGAGTTTTTGGCAAACTGCTCAGTCAAACTTTTACCATATGATTCAGACAATAGCCTGCCAGCATGATCTCTGACAGATGTAAAAGTTTTACCAATCGCATCGGCTACCGAAGTAGGACCCGACCACAACTCTTTTCCAGATTTAGACAATCATCATGTGAATTCATTAACCGTAGGAGCAACATTGACCATTGATAGTGTATATATGATAAAATAATAATTTAACCTTGATATTGTTTGAGCTGGAGATCCTTGTAGTACTCTAGTCACTTGCTGGGCTCGTCAATATATAGCTCGGGAATATTATAATAAATACGTAATGTCTCTTTGTGTTTATTTATCTGATCTTCAAGGGCTCATACGGATTTAAGACTTGAGTTGAAGAAAAAGTCAGCGGCTTGTCAGACTATCCCTAATTTACTCAATAGCCCATCTATCCCATGCCAAGCAAATACTTTTGCTTTATTGCCAGTAGATAACTTAAGAGGGCTTGCCTTATTGACCATCTCTTTACCGTTATATAATTCAAGAATTAGTTCTACATTCTTTACGAGCAATCATGCGGCTTTCATAGGCAATGAAGATTGACCATTGGGAGATTTATTTTTTTCAAGCCGGTCTTCCACTCATTTTTTAATGGCTACAGCAGCTCATGTCTGCAACGCATCTGCCCCACCACTACCTCTCTGTTTAGCCCAAGCCACTATCTCAGGTAATAATTTTGTAGACAATTCTAAAATACCCAATAATTCAATAATGTTTTGAAGTTGCTCTGGTGTGTATTCTGGAGAATTTATAATGTTTTGAACTTCCTGACCTATTGGGGTTTTTATTCTCCCAGCATATTTGGCATAATTGAGTCATCATACATCAACAAAATCTGTATCTAATGAACTACTATACATCGCATAATTGACTCATCATACATTGCGAGCATTACGTGGTACTTTGGAGTAGCTTGCATAGTTGACAGGAGTAGGTTTTTTGTCTTCTACTGCTGAAGCAGCTAGAGGTTCTACTGGGGTCGTAATTTCGGTTTCTGGAGATCAAACACTCATAATATAGTATAATAATAATTAAATTTACGGAGTTCAGGTTCTGCCTCTATTGAATGCATTCCTAATTGAATTTCCCGAACCGAATAGTTGCCCAATTCATTCAGCTGCTCATGTAACCACGGATCCCAAGGTTCATCAGACAGTATCATGGCGAGAGTTACGCGAAACTTGATTAATTCTATCTATAATTATACCAGCTTGACCATTAGGGTTTGGCACCCTGACAGTCTGTTGTCATACAGCATGTCAGTTACCATCCTCATCAAATTCATAACGAGGCACTACTTGTTCAATAAATTCTGGTCCATCGTTGAGCAATACTCTAAGTCATTCTTGTCTTGCTTTCATGGCTGCAAGCTCTACTTCTGTCGCATACAGATCTCATCTTACAGCTTCGATCATTGCTTTATCTTTACCTCCATAGTGCTTGCCAAGTGACTTTTCATAACGCGCTCTGATGAGATCTTCTTTTGATTTTTCTCTTTTGTACTCTCCTTCGGCCTGAGCCTTGAGGCTACTTAGTCTTGATTTCTCATTGATACATCACTTGATTTTATCGTTATTCTCATCCATAATATCATCCAATATCTTGGGATGAGAAATATATCCACTATTTGGAATATATCACCACGCTGCACTAACTGTGTTGATCAAAACCTCGTTTGTCCAATCAAAATTAATACTATCTGGGCTATTTTGCAATCATCTTCTCTCTATTTCACTTCTAATAAATGATTTTTTTTGATCAGACTCATTCAAAGGGGACTTTAGGGATTTTTGTAATTCAATAATCATATCTTCGTATTCTTTGGTTTGTTTTTTTGCAGATAACTCTTCAGATTTGATTTTAATAAGATCATTGGTCGCTGTAGCAATCTGTGCATTTAATTTTTCCTTTTGGACAAAAATCTCTTTGTTAACATTATTTATTTCTCCTTGTAGTGCTCTGATATCATTTCTTATATTAGCCGCAGCATCTCATGTTGTTCCTCATAATCTACTTTCTAATCTATCAATACGATCAATCATTTGTTGCTTTGTAGAATCTAATTCACTCGAAACATTACCTCTCATAGTCTTTAAGTCTTGAATCATGTTTTCCTGAGCTCTTATGGCTGTTTTCTGATCTGTTTTTCATGCAACTTCTGCTTTTTTTTGTTGAAATCATCTGATGGTTTCTTGCATATCTTTGTAACTATTAATACCTCATAGTATCTTATTTTGCTCTTCATAAAATCACTTAAGATCATCTTGTTCTTTAATGTCTTCATCATATTGCATTGCACTACCTTGTATTTGCTCTGTTATAGCAACTTGATCTTGTAGTTGATCCTGTCGATCATTCAGTTTGCCAAAAGGACTACCCACATCATCAGGGTCAAATGATTTAGGTTCTAACTTGGTAGCTCAATACCTACCATTAATAGCAGTTCTCTTATATCATCCATTGGGATCTCTTCTATATGATCCATCATCATTTAGAGCTCGCCCTCAGTTGATTTCAGGCTCATAGTGTCGGTAGTTCAATACGGACTTAGGATCTTCTGTTGCCATACGAGATTCCATCTCCTTACACAAGGTTTCAAGACGAGCAATCTCGCTACTAGATGTGGTTTTTACTCCTATAATCTGATTTCTAACTGCTTGTAGATTGTATAGTGCATTTTCACGAGATTTTCATAGAGCATGTCACTTGAGAAATGCTCATCATGAATCATTACTCTGCAGCATGATTTGATTGATCCTTAATTCAAATTGATTAACAACCTGATCTCATCAAGTATTGATATTGTTGAGCCCTCATGATGGTGCTGCTGATGGTGCTGTAGACATATATATGTGTATAGGTTATAAATATATACTATGGTAGGTATTTGAATGCTTCATATTCATCGATTTTTCTGACTTTATCTTTGTTTGTTATAGTGTTGATTTGATGTAGTTTGTATTGTTTAGTTGTACTATTTCAGACAAATCCGTCATCGGTCACAGCATAAACATATGTTCATTTATTGATAGGTTTGTAGCAGTTTTTTACTAGTGTGCTATCATGAGCATCCTTGATATCATAAAACTCTCATCATGTAGCAATACTAGGTACGGCAGTCAGACTATCTCATAATATCATAGTACCAGAAGGCAGAATAGGAGCTGACGGAACTACAAATCATCTACCTGTACTATCGACTTCTGGTTTGGTGTCAGATCATGAGTCTGCAACAATAGTGAATGATTGATCATAGATCTTGTAGGTACCAAGAGACTTGATGAGGATATTGCCTCATGTCACTAACTCTGGTTCTGACTGTCCATAAAGCGTGGATTTTGTATCTAAGTTCAGTAAATCATACTGACTCTCGCCTCAAACCATCTTAGATGCTACTACTATCGGAAGTCAGGATCATATATTATTTATATTTAAGTAGTTGTCAAGTTTTAGTACATATGAATTTGTAGTAAAATCATAAATACCCTTTTGGTTATCAGTAATAATAATAAATCTACCATCGCCTACATCACTATAAGAATCAATATCTAAGCCGCCCAATAATCTATTACCATCTTTGTCTTTGAGATGGTATGGGCTACCAGTATCTGACCAGTCTTTAACCCACCATACACGATCCCCATTTGGAAGAGTGATTTCCTTTTTGTCATCATTATCTACAAATCTGGGGTCTCTGTCTGAATCATTATAACCACAACTCGCAAGAGTTAAGCCTAACATACTAGCGAGTAGTAAATTTTTCACTCCAAAAACTTTACTTGAAGATTTAGACTTTGGTTGATTAATTTCAGTCATTATCAAAATAATTTATTATTTTAAAATATTATTTCATCCATCATAGAATCAAGGTTGCTACTCAAGTCAATATACTGACACCATCTGCCGCTCCTGCTGCACTAGCTATGATTCATGTTAATGCTCAAGATAATCAAGGATGTTCACCATTGAATTTGCTAGCTTGTTCTGCACTAAATCAAAGTGCGCCAAAGACAGATTCAACCGTTCGTTTTCAGATTCAAGCTAATTTTGCACCCAAATCTCTACCAATATGATCTATTGCTCAACTTGCATCTTTATATAACTCTTTTGTTGCTTCCTTAATATAGTTTTGGTATCGGTCCTTACCACTTCATTTGAGCCAGCTCTTCGTATCAGACTCAACCATCTTTCATCATTTCTTGAGACTATTATACATTGCTTCAGTTGCTCATTCTACGTCTTTGAGGAATTTAGGAGCTTGCAGTTTAATCTCTTGATATAGTGGTCATAGGAGTTTTTGGTAGATTTCTTTACTAGCCTTACCAGTAATATCTACTACTGTCTTGACACCATTGACTACTGTCTCTCACATGAGTTTCCATCAACCATCATTCATATCTACCAAGAACATTTTCGCCCCACTCTTAACATCTTCATAAATTTGGTGTGTTCATTTTACCAATAAATCTCGATATAAAGTCTTTGCCGCTTCAGTAGCATCCTTATATCATTGTACTACTGCGCTCTTGATCCATTCGTTATAGATATCAGATCACATCTCTTTGACTCATCATACAGTAAATTTCCAGATATTCTTTACTGCTTCGCCGATAGTAGCTGCATCAGTTACTACATATGCTTTACCAGCATCGAATCAAGTATTGATCTTTCTATTGTCATTTTTATCCATTGGCATCATACTAGGGGGCAGCGCCCCATTATTAATATCCCATATTGATTTTCATGCATTTTGAGATCACTGAGCATAGGACATACCATTAAACATTGCGCATAGTGACTTTCTTCATGCCTTATTGTCTCATAACTGTACCTGTAGATCATCCATAATTTGATTTACCACTTTATAGCTTGCATTTCATCATAATTTAATCCATCCCGTATTAGTAGAGACCGATATTGACTTTCCATCAATTTTAAATGGCCAATCTGGATAAATCTTCCCAACTTCTTTGTCTGCTGGGCGTACAATATTTCATGCTACTTTTCAGATTAAGACAGAGCTTGCCATCGCATATGCCAGCTTGTGCTCAAATCATCACTCAATATTAACTCCACCACCAACACTAGTACCCATCGAACCAAAATCAACATTAAATGTTGACTCATCGTCACCAGAGAATGCAAATGCTGATGTTGATGTCTGTACCCAGAGTTGTTTTTTTCATCATTGATTTACTACTCTGATATCAAATTTATAATTATCGCTAGTGTCGTATTTACCTTTTACCTTAGCAAATGCTTCCGCGAATTTCAACTGTTCAGATGCCTCAATCAGTCCAGGATTTGCAAGTAACAATGATTTAATGTCTTTGATAGTATTTGCGCGAGCTTCTGGACTATCCGCAAGACTAACTTCTTTGATGTCTCCGCTTACTATTAGTGTTTGCTTGAGGAGGTCGTAATCCATCTGCATGGTTGGAACATAAGTAGATGGATTAGCTACAAACTGAGGATTGATTTCCTTTTCGATAGTCATCATCTGATTTAGTATGGATATCTCATGCTCGTCGGCAATTTTATATCACTTAAACTCTGGCTTACTCAGTACAAATTTTGTAACTGCTTTTGCATTATTCTTGAGATCTTCAGTAAATTTCTTGGATTGCTCCTTAAGTGCTTGAGGGTCTGCGAGAAGATCTGTGGCACTCTTGCCTCCGCCAATAGTAGCAAAATGCTCTGTAAGTGCCTGATCTAATAGATCAATCCTACCAGACTGAGTAAATCATAAAATCATAGCCATCAATTCGTTAGCTGAATGACCGTTGTAAGGTCAGAAGATCTCGTTAATCTTATTTTGATCAAGAGCACACTTAAGATTTGAAAAATCCTCAATGGGTTGTCATCATATTGAAACATCCTGTAGGAATTGTTTCATATCAAACATCACGCCAGATGTGGCTCATTGACCAGTACTTTGCTTAGGTTTAATATATTTAGAAATTGTCATAGGATCTTTGAACCCATTGATTAGTTGATCTGAAAACTGACTATTGTCTCGTGCTTTTTTGACAGGAGACTTTTCTCAATTTTCTCAATCAACATCATCGATTCATAAGAGTGGATATTTACCACCGTTGATGATAGAATTTGCAAATTCTAGTGGATTCATACCTGTAGCCATCGTTGTGCCAGCATAAATTGCACCCAGCGCAGCCATACCATTGAGACTAAATATTCATCATGGGATATTACTATTTAAGAATTTCCATAATAAAATGCCTCATGCTGCCACAGCACCGTACTTAATCATCTTAGCTTGCTCTGGCGTAGCATGGGTATTTTTGGATACTACGTGGTCAATAAGTCATGCTCATACTGTCTTGTAGTCTTCTGCTGTAGCGGTTTTATTGTCGATTCTATCAAGAGCTACTTTTTTTTCTTCTTGAGTTGGTATCCTACCGATATTTATAGTTGATTTATTACCCTTAGCATCTGTTCCGGTAAAGTACATGTTACCATCTTTTTGCTCTACAGAGCTACCTGATCATACATCGTATGCTCTACGTTGCATAACTGGAGGCTTGGCAAATTCATCAATCCCGAGAGAAATCTTGATGTCAATCAGTCTGGACTCGTATTTCTCAATTTCACGACCAAGTTTTCTAACATCTCTACGTTCCGCACGATTAATACCATCTTTTCGAGATGGTGACAACTGATCAAGTTTATTGATTTTGGTTATCTCTCACTCTAGAGCATTAAGCTGAGCTTTACCAGCAACAGTAAGACGAGTGTCAGCTTTAAGCCGTTTAATTTCACTATCAATTTCCTTGATTCTCTTGTTAAGATCCTCAGTAAACTGCTCGGGATTATTATTGATTCACATACGCAATATGGTTAGCTAATATAAAAAGTAATATAAATAATTATGACTGATGCCATATTGATTTTCATGCTTTATCTGTAAGAGCATTGATCCAACTTATAAAATTTTTCGCAGCCTTATCGTCCTTGAATTTAATTGGAGTCTCTTTCGTTGTATTAGGTCGACCGATAGCAATAGCATTCAACTTATTGTCTTTTACAATAAACTTATACTCTTGTTTTAGTCATCATTGAGCACTTCTTAGTAAACTATATAGATACTTAGATGCTAGTATGACTCAAGAAATTGATTTATGTTCTATTTTTGACATAATATCACCATTACCCATATTGATTCATATCTCATATCTTCCTGGGGCCTTAGATATAATTTTTAGATCTCAGATCCTCTCTTTTTTTGCCTTAATCAAGAATCATCATCATTTATTTGCTCAATATGCCTTCTCTTCAGAGAATAATCAAATAGATAAACTATAACTTGCTTTCTCAAAATTTGTTTTCCTGACTAATGGAGCGTCTCCAGTATTTGGCACACCCGATTTAAGTCACTTAGCTATTATCCCAATTTCTCCCATTTGTCTTTCTAATTCAGTTTTAATCTTTTCTGCCTGCTCACTTGCTTTTTCTTCTTCAGTTTCAATCTCTTCAGTTTCTGTTTTTTTCACTACCTCATCCGTAATATCATTAATTTGACCTGATTTTGATTCTACATTGTCTGATGATGTATTGTTTGTTACTTTAGGAGATTTTGGTTTTGACACAAGAACAGAGATATTATCATCTGTCAGATATTTACTTGCAACCCATACTGGAGTAATATCTTTGTCATTAATTTTTACTACTTGCACAAAATCATACTCCACATTGTTGATAGTGGTTGTAGTTGTCTTACCTGTATCAACGTCTACTTTATCTCCTTTTGAGAGTTTGGTAGTGGTGATTGTTCACACCTTAGCTCCATCAACTATTCTAGTGTTGAGATGTGATCTGACGTTTACATATTTTGTTACAATAGTCGTACTCAATTCGACGTTGACAGATGATGATTCAGAATTATTTGATTTTTTTGTAGGTGTCTCATTTGGTTGAGAGCTCTCGCTTGTTTGTGCTGGAGTATTTTCGGCTACCTTTAGCTTTTGGAATATATCCTTTTCTACCCAAGCTTCCTGATTGTCTCGCTTAATACGAATTAGCTCTTTGATTCAATTTACTGTCTTTACATTTTTGATGCTATCTGAGACTACTAAAATCTTAGTTCAAATTGCTAGCGGCATCTGCTTAAGAACCTCACCATCTTGTGCATATAGGGACCCAGTCTTACTAATTTCATATCATGACTCAAATTTAGAAGTATTCGTAGCAGTCTCTGACGCATTATTTAGTTTATTATTCTCTTGTTTCTGTTCTTTTAATTCTGGTTTGCTGGCAACTCTACATAGCATAATAAGGTTATCAATTTTTTTCTGTTGATCTACAGAAGTACTATTTTTATCTACAGTTATGAGTTCTTTCAAAATATAATCTTTGTGCTCTTGAGTAAGTCAGCCTAACTGATCCCAATAGGTTATTAAGTTAGCATATCAATCCAAGACTGCTGATTCTCTTTGAGATCTCTTATTTTTTGAGATAAATACTCACTTATGATTAAATAAAACAACTGACTTGGTGGTCTTAGTAATCAACAATTTTTGTTCTTGGAGCTTGGTAGTATTGGATGAAATATCGACAACCTTTCACTGAGCATCAGTAAATCATTGTTTTTGAAGAAGTTTTTGCGGTCAGTCTTTGACTATATTATCCTGTAAAGATTTGAGCCAAAGTCTTTCTTGGCGACTCAAAGAGTCCATCTCATCGAATGGTAGATCTCCTGAAGTTAATCTTTTCTCTGCTTTGTTAGGATTAGACATAATTAGATAGTTTTAGAAACATAAAGATATAGTTATAACAATTATAATGAATCAACTCTATTCTGTCAAGTTTTATTCTCTTAAGTCAACATTATCCTGACTTGACTGGATATTGAGTTGCTGAATTGGCTGGTTTACTCAGAAAAGTCATTGTGTTTGAGCATATTCGAGCATCAGAGCCCATCGCGTTGGTATCATAGATGGTGCTGGAACAATATCCGTATCTATATGCATACAGTATCGCTGATCTGATCATACTGAATCACCTTTACTAATATCGTATAATTTACCATCAGCTCCCACTTCTATCAATACAATTCCATCTGGTTGTTGTTTAAATACCAATCAAATATAGTTAGAACACTGCTCCACTAGATTATCTATGTGATAGGTCATCCTATCTGGATATGATGAGTCAGTCTCGGCTATTCGCTGCTCTAGCTTTGGGATATTAATTTGATAATATTGAGACATTATACCTAATTAAGAAAATTAAATTATTACTGCTGTTTGAGAAGTGGTAGTCTTTGCTTTTGAAAGTCTTTGAACTGCATCCTGTAGTCAGTACGCTTTGGGGATATTTCTTAGTTGGTTGGTTTGTCATGATAGATATGCATCTATAGCTGCTCATATTTGTTTTTTAGTTAAATTTACTTTTTGTCATCATACGTCGATATCCCTTATCGTCTCTGGTATATGTTTCATAATAAGCACTTTTAGCTCAGTTGTGTTTTTAGCTTGAGCAATAATGGCCTCAATCCTTGTTATTTCTTTAGTTTTAATTGATACTTTTTTTGACTCTTTAATTTTGAGGTCTAAGTTTTGAGCTAACTTACTCAGCTTCTCTTCATGTAATTTAAGTAGCTTTGGATCGACATTCATTTGTTTTAAGCCCTCTATTTGTTGCCCGTAAAAGTGAAGAAACTCCTGCGCATTTTTGATATTTGCCCTATAGGCAAGATCTCCCAGCCCAAATATATAAGGTATAGGACTCAATGGTCACAATAGTCGTCATCATGTTACGCCATTAACAGCGGAACTAGTTATGGATATACTAGCATCTTTAATCTGATTTCGCATCATCTTATTGATTTGCTGAATGCTCATACCTATCTTTTGAGCATGCTTACGTTGTATCAAAAAGTAAATAAGATTTGTGGCTGCCTCTATCGGTAATAGATTTAACACTGGGATCCTTTTAATGGCAAGTACTGGCACTGAAGATAATAATCATTCAAATCACCGCCAGCTATCAGTAAGTTTTCACATTGAGATAATAAAATCTAGTGATTTTTGCGTATTTTGTAAATCATGTAGTGATAGTTGCAATGCGCGTCACTCAGAACTAGTTAAAGTTGTCTGCACCACGTCATCTACCATAGACGCAACCTGAGTGTTAAGTTCGTGCAATTTCTGACTATCTTGTGATGATATTTTATACTTAAATTTAGTATATTGTGCTTTAATCCAAAGATATGTTTTAGTAACTAATTCTTTGGATTTAATTGTCCCACTCTTGAACAAATCAACAAACTGCGCCACAAAATAACCCAATCTTCTACCAATCTCTTCTGCAGATAATGCTCATCTGATGATTTCTTGATTGAGTGATCTTTGAGCCACTACCAACTCTGACTCCGATGTTATTGGTTTCATCTTCTCAAGGATTTTATCTTTTAGTTTTTTAGTTGAAGTTTCTGGCGCCTTTGCTCATGATATTTCTGTGGATTTTGGAGATTTCTTGGGTTTGGATCATTTCACTACATCTGCTGTTGCTCATATCACCACTCCAGCTCCAGATAATGCTATGTTTGCAGGATCAATCCTAGATCCAACATCTGCAACCTTTGATCACACTTTACTGATCTTTTGTGCTACACGAGATACTCTTTCTGATTTTGCTATTTTGGATCCAAACTGTACCATTTTACCGCCAATCTTAATTACACCACCAACACCAACTACTAGTCAGCCTACCATATTAATAAAATCTCATATCTCTTTAGCGGTTCATTTGCCCTGCATAATAGTCCAAAGCTGAGATCCTAGTGATTTGATGGTTGACCAAGAAAGAATATTGAGCAATCCTAACATAGGATGTGCTTCCACCATCCAAGTAAGATCTTGTGCTGCTTGCGGACTAGAATCCGCATTTCGGCGAGCTCATAAATATTTTAATAACAATCACTGTCCCGATACAGTAGCAGCTCATAGTGCTACGACGTCTCACACAAACATTAAAATATCATCTGGCATGTTGAGAATACCATCTTTCATAACTGTATAGGTAATCCCCTGTCAAAACTGAGGATCTCATCGTTTCTGGCCATATAGGTATTGTTCCATTTTATTGTCTATATCAAATCACTTATGGAACAATTGATCTCATCGTTTTGTTAATTGTGGATTAATATAGTTACGTGGATTAAATGGACCTGCAAGATATGGATTTTTTTGATGAGGACTTTGTTCTGATTTATTTTTAAGATGATCTTGATAATATTGTTTACCAATTTTTTCAAACTCCTGCATATCAATTGATGAATCAATAGTTGACTTAATGTTGTTGATATTCTGCACAACGCCGAGACTAGACTGTGACGCACCAATTTGCAACATACGATCAATCAGCTGTTTTCTATATGGATTAATCACATTATCAACAAGTTCTCCACTAGTATTTGCTGCATACTTATTAAGAGATTGCAAAATATATTGAGCCTGACTCAATGTAATTGTTGTTAGAGGATAAATGGTTTGCAAATTCCTGACTGTTTGGCTCATGACAGCAGTATCAGAGTAATCAATCGATCAGGTAGTATACTCTCTACGATACTCAGAGTCTATTTGTACTGGTTTGGAAACTTGATAATGAGAATAGCTCAGTAATTGCTGCACTGTTCTATATCATAAAATTGCATCTACTTTTGATCTTTTAGATATGGTAGCTCACTCATCATTCTGAGTTATTTTTTGGAAAGCATGAAGACATTTTAGATAACTACCCGAAAATATTTGTGACTGTAAGTTTTTATTTTGTACTGCTTTTTGAAAATTTTGAGCATTAACAGCAGAAAAATCAATCTCTTTAGCAAGAGTCTGCTCCCCCATATTTCTTAGTGACACCGATAATATGGCTTTTGCAAGTAGTATTTGCTTATAAAACTGCTTTTGCTGATTTGACCATTTTTGCTGATCAATCACTTGATATCTCCAACTCAATGCTTTTTGCAGATGGGGATATTTAATAAAATTTTCTAATTGTAAAATTTCAGAAACCTTAGGATGTCTCATAGAAGTTTCGTTGGTATGACGAAGCTTAGCAGTAACCTCTGCATTCAATTTACTCACATATAATCTTGTTTGAGAGTTGATAAATTCTTTATCAGATTCATTCAGTAGACGAGCGGATTGTTCAATATTATTCGGCATTTTATAAGATATAATAAATAGTTTACCTATTATATCTCACCTTTTGTAATTACTCAACTATTCTGACTTATTCAATGTTTTGTAAAATGACTTATCTATTTATTTATTTTCTATACTTGACATAATTATTATTAATATAATATTCTACATTAAACCAAAAGAAGCTTACTATAAGCTTCCATCTCGTATATAAAATTGTAATATAGTAGATTACCTTGTTGTCTAGTAAAAATTGTAATTGTGTAGTAGTCTGATTATAATCTTAGTTCTAAGTATGTGGTACGCTATAATAAAAAATTCTTAACTACTTAAGGAAAGTATCAGTACTAGATTCATTTCTAATCACCCCTATCAACTTCACATCATATTTCCAAGATCGAGTTGTCCCATGTAATAAATGTCTATGAAGATAGCGTAACTGATCAGATTTGATGTGATATAGCTCTGATGATTCTAACTGACGACTATCTCACATACCATAGCATATTTCAATTCATTGTTTATTTTGTTGTACTCTTGACGAACTCATTAGATCGTACTCTATTCATCATGGTGTGGTGCGATATCAAATCATCAATACCCAATGTGGATATCATGACTTTCCATGAATTGCCATCAAAATAGATCATCACTTATCAATAATATCACACCATTGCTCATCACAACTACTGTCTAACAGTAAACTCGCATGATATCAAGTTCCTGTCAGATTTTTATTGATATAATTCTTCATTTGTGGAACAAAAAAATTTTGTCATCTTGCAAACTTCTTGATAATAAAACCTCGTATAGGATATTGAGTAGCAAATCAATCGCTTACTCCACTTTCTGTCTCTCTAATACCAGTATAATGGGTTTTGATCGTAGCAATTGAAGTATTACTACATCCATTAAGGTGGTTTTGGCCACTTGCGATATACTGTGTTCAATGGAGAGTTTTGATTGTATCACCCTCACAAACTTTAGTGGTAATCGCACCCATGTTCCATATATGACGGAGCTGTTCATTAGTATTCATCAACGATTTTTTATATCAAACACATGACGATAGCACAATTGATCAAGCCATAATAAAGGATTTTGCATTCAATCATTTCATATGTATGTCAATAGTCAAATCTGACCTAATTTCAAGTTAAAATCAACAATCTGTGACTTGTTTTCCGTCGATGAATGGCTATTATGATATATGATATATAATTTACGACTTATGATTTATATTATGTCAGAAAAAATCTCCGAACGCGACGTCCGTATCCAAAAAGTTCAAGAACTACGTCAGATGGGCATCAATCCTTATGCCCCAAAGTTCAAGAAGCTGGATCGTATCGACCATCTTCTCGAAAACCGAAACGAAAAACAACAGATGTGACTACTCAGAGATATTGAGGAAATTATCGCTCAACCTCGCAGAGAGATCTCCTTGGCTGGAAGATTGACACTATATCGTACTCATGGTAAGCTCAGCTTCGGGAAACTCATGGATGAACATGGAGAGATCCAGCTCATGCGGCATAGAGATAACTGTAAACTACTCAAAAATAGGGCTCCTCATAAAGTCAATCAAGAGCACCATAGTATTGATGCTACCGTCAAAACCTGATGGAGACAGGTAGTCAAAACGGTAATTATTGATGATGATGGCAAAATAGCTGCAGCTCATGTGTCTACCGCGCATAACTATTCTCTCCCTGGATGATGAGTGGATGTTGGTGATGATTTTTATGATACTGTACGTAGAGAGGCTCGTGAGGAGACTGGTTGTGATGTTCGTATTATCGCTGACCTACCCAAGGTACACGAATATCTCAAAAAACGAGAAAGACATCAGATGGTATATGGGTTTCTGTGTAGGACAACATGAGCCAAATGAGAACCTGAATATATTGAATCGGAGATTCTGGATGGGACAAGTATTGTGTGGTTAGAAATGGATGAGTTTATGAGTCATATCCAGCATCAGATTGATAATCCTCAGAGCAGAGAGGATTGGGCTACACTGGACGGTATCTTCAAAAGAGATCTGATCTTACTGCAACACGCCAAAGAACTACTCGAAAAAACAAAAAAGATCCATGATTATGAACATTATGGCACGATTACTGAAGTTTCTGACCCAATCTATGATCTCCAAGGCAATGAGATAACTCCTTATAAACTGCTTGAAAAGTATATCGATGTATGAGATATCATTGGGATCAAATGAGAATTATTTACTACTCACAAGGGTGAAGCTACCATCTTTGTGTCAGAATACCAATTATTATCCAAAGCCATTAGACCGCTAGGCGATAAATTTCACGGTATCGGAGAAGACAACCAAGAGACAGCCTACAGACAGAGATACTTGGATATGATCTTCAATCGTGATAGTCTTGATAGGATGAAGCTGAGGAGTAAATTTGTAAGGACGCTGAGAAATTTCTACGATGAACAATGATTTATCGAGCTTGAAACTCCGATCTTGGGCAATAGTGCATCTGGTGCAGCAGCCAGGCCGTTTATCACACACCATAACGACTTTGATCAGGAGATGTACTTGAGGATCTCACTGGAATGTCCTCAGAAGATGGCGACAGTGGGAATGTTGGAGCGTGTCTTTGAGATTGGTAAGGAGTTTCGTAATGAATGATCTGATCCAAGTCATATCCAAGAATTTACTGGATGTGAACACTATGCGACATACTGGAACTATGAGGATAATATGCGCTTTACTGAGCAGATGTTTGATTATCTATTTGCTAATATCCCACAGCTGCGCAAGAAGATTCAAGTCGTCGATAAAGCATGAGCAACCAAAGAGGTAGACTTCCAGACTCCATGGCAGCGTGTCGACTATATCGCTCAGGTCTTGGCTGATAGCGGGATCGATGTGTCAGCGTACTGACCGGAAGATGAACAGACACTCAGAGACCTCATCAAGTCCAAGTGATTTGTATGGGAAGGACTGGATGTGCAAACTACTGCTACCATGATCGACTATCTGTACAAAAAAGTTACCAGACCCAAGATTATTGGTCCAGCGTTTATCTACAACTATCCCAAGACGATGCAGCCACTTGCTCGTCCGTCCGATGCAGATCCCAAGATTGTCGAACAACGACAACTGCTTGTCAATGGCTGGGAACTCATCAAAGCATATAGCGAGCTCGTGGATCCGATCCAGCAACAAGCAAACTTCGATGAGCAAGCAGATGCAGTCGCCAAAGGTGATGATGAAGCTACCAAAGCTGACGATGAGTTTGTCTTATCCATGGAATATGGTATGCCTCCACAGTCTGGTTGGGGGATGGGTATCGATCGTATCTTCGCGATGCTGACTGAACAATCTAATATCCGTGATGTAGTATTGTTTCCAATTATGAAGCCTGAAGTTCAGGGGTAATAAACAATATCAATCAACCAGGAAGAGATTTTTTAATCAATAATTGCATCATTATGACTAAACTCCTCACTACTCTTCTCCTCGTCCTCACACTTACTGGCTGTACTCTGTCTCCCTGACAGGAGACTCCTGCGGTCATATCCTGACCTACGTCGCAGACTCCCCCAGCTATCCAGGTCTCCACGAGCGGCAATATCCTCTCACGATATATGATGGTCGATGGGCAGCAGATCGTGGCAGATACGACATTTGTCATGTCACGACCCAACATGGCAGACAATGCCAGCAGACAGACTACTCTCACTGCGTCAGATGGTAATATCATCGTTATCGATCAGAACTGTATCCAGTCTACTGATACCACCAACCCCTATGTCAAATGTGCTGGATCATACCGATCAGACTACTTTGCTGGTGAGGTTATCAATCCACAGCTGGATGTCTACCGCGCTGCCTTTGAGACTAAATTATAAGGCTCTAGCATAGAAGATTTAAATAAATACTAATAATGTTTCCTAATAAGATCTAATAATTGTCTGCAAAGGTAATCATCATCTTTTAAATATCTT
>JAYSSF010000026.1:0-1550 GCA_043720715.1 bacterium | reverse complement strand
CTCCTAACTGGAGATTCAAACTAGTGAAATAGACTGAAAATATGGTTGATATTTAGAATAGGGTGGGTACTATGGGTTAATCATCGTTTCCTTAATAAGATCTTGAGGAAAGTGAGACAAATATTCTTTTTTTTCTTTTTCCATTTTGTAATAGTAAATTATAAATGATTCATAGTATATTAATTCAAAGACATCAATCAAGCAAATAGCAAAACACCTAAGAATTTCTTCCTAGGTGCTACACAAAAAAGCATAACTTTTTATGTTCTTTTTGAATCAAACAAAGGATTATCTCTGTCGTCTTCTGGTCGCCTCACATAATCAATCGTACCATCTTCTGTGGTAGCAATATGACCATGTGGTTCACCAATTCGGCCACTGTCTGTAAGATTTTCTCCGTAAACTATGGATTTTGTTCCATCGTTTCGCATTGTCTCTTTGACATGGATTGGCTTTTGATCACTCATTTTTTACACCTCCTTTCTTTTAGTTATATCTATCAAAAACAATAGATTAATCAGCTTATAGTGATTGTGTGTGTGTGTTTGCAAGTAATTTTATCTTTTTACTATATGTCAACTTACCCTGCATTATGATATACAGTGTCCACGTCATCATCAGACTCAAGTGCGTCAATCACTCTCTCAAGCTTCTCTCGACCGGCATCATCCAGATCGATCGTATTGCTCGGCATATAGACTAACTCTGAGGACTCAATCGCATATCATGCGGTCTCCAGATCTGCTGTCGCGGTGAGTAAACTCTCTCTGCTCGTCGTAACACGACATAGGTCAGTATCTATCTCATAATCCTCAATATCGCAGTCGAGGAGTTTCATCTCTAACTCTTCAGCATCCCAAGGTCTGACTTCTTCCGCTGTTTTTCACCCTTGTTGAGTGGTATGCTTGATCCCTGTGATGATAATCTCGCCCTTCTCGGCAAACTGTCGTGAGACACAGCCTGGCTCTCATCGAGCTCATCCGTATTTATTGAGGAGTGTCTTGGTATTGGCAGCAGATCTGTTGGTATTGTCTGTGATGCACTTGATATAGATCGCAATCCCACCGGGAGCATATCACTCATAGAAGATAACTTCGAGATTACTGCCCTCTCCTGTACCACTACCCTTTTCGATGGCGCGCTGGACGACTTCCTTGGGGAGATTGTATTGTTTGGCTTTGAGGAGCGTGGTAGCGAGAGCTGGATTCATCGCAGGATTGGGTCACTGACGAGCAGCGATCTGGATGAGTTTACCTACCTTGGCGTAGTATTGTGATTTCTTCGCATCTTCTCTGGATTTGCGATGTTTGATATTTGCCCATTTGGAGTGTCAAGCCATATATAAGTTAAAAGTCAAAGGTAAAAGGTTAAAGGTAAGATACAGTTTTTGGGGTGAAAATCGAGAAAATATCTATTGACTTTATATATTAAATAGTTTATATATCTTTCAGTTCATTAAGGAAACGATGATTAACCCATAGTACCCACCCTATTCTAAATATCAACCATATTTTCAGTCTATTTCACTAGTTTGAATCTCCAGTTAGGAG
>JAYSSF010000025.1:0-8203 GCA_043720715.1 bacterium | reverse complement strand
GAGCAGTGTGAAGGTAGTACAACCGCAAGCAATCCTACCCGTGTTTGTAATCCAGGGTCTTGCTTATGGTCATATACACGCACATGTGCTTGTACATCGGTCTCTACCAGACAATGCGATATTGACTCCAATGGTAATGTGGACGGTGCCAATAACTCCAACCCTGGCTACTGCTGTGCGGGCTCCTCGCCCAATGCCCTCCGAACCAATGCCCCAGCATCGGCTGCTCCTGGTAGTCCATCAGCAAGTACTGCCAATGGTCATTATTGCGATGGTCAGGTACTAAGATGGCAAGACTACGACGGTAACTCTTGTGGCACAGCACCTCAGTCGCTCGACTGTAGAACCTTTGGTGTTTGAATAGAATACACTTGTAATGTGGCTGCTAAGAATTGTATACCTGATCCCAAGCTGATGATGGAGGCACATAGGTGTCTGCTAACAGGTGCTGCACATACACTTGCCAACTGTACTGCACAACTGGCAAGCTATGGTGGTACCAATGCTGCTCGATGCCCCTTACATCCTGTCACCAATCAAGGAGACTGCAACAAATCAGTATTTGATAATGAATTGGGTAATTTGTACAATGCTGCAGGATGACTAATCCAGTGAGATGTACCTAAAACCTCCTCAAGTCAATCAGCCTATGTTCAGTTTCGTAATCTAACACCAAACACAACATATCACGTCAGGCCATCGCCCAATATGCTGCCTCCAGGGTGGGTATTGATTACCGGTGGTGCCACGTTTGCCACTGGTCCTACTCTGCAGTGACTTGATGCATGGAGAGGTATCACGTGGTGACTGAGCAGTGTGATATCTGACGCATTGCGTGTTTCGTTTGGTAGTGAGACGGTGGGCACATCCAAGTTCTTCTACTATTGTGCTGCTGGGAACTGTCCCACAGTACGCAAACTCAATGTAGCAGTAGTACACGATAGAGATAACAATGGGTTTCAGTCATATCATGATCATGAAAGATGACTGGCATGAGCTACAGTCAGGCTATACAATCTATCAGGTATCCTCATCGACACCAAAATAACTGCTGTATGATCCTCCTTTAGTGTATGATGTGATGCAAATAATCCCAAAAGATCTGGACTTGAAGAAGGCAAAAGATGAGTGGTAACATTTTCTGTTTTTAGTGATGCAGTATATCGTATCGCAATAGACCCTCCATCATGATATATAGCTCCAGTATCTGCTCCTTATCATCAAGTACAGCAAGAGATCCGTGGTAGAGCAAATGATGCTGGTACATGTTGGCAGTATGATGGAGCTTCCAATGGGGAGTATAACTTTTCCCAAGTGATCGATGGACAGACGACAACATATACAAGTAATGGGGCCACTGGATATACTATTACTATACCAACTAATGATGATGCCTATGCGATGACAAGATTGATCGGTACTCAATATGATATAGCTCTCAACGCGAGTATTGTAAATCCGCAGGCAATGTATCCGATAGGATCAACGATGCAGGTAAACTATAGACTTGAGAATATATGATATAGTAGTTATAATCCTGATGTAGAGATCTCTATTCTGACTGGACTTGTGCCCACATGACCAGCGGTGTTTAGTGGTGCTTGTCCAGTATTTAACTCAAATGGTGGTTTGTCTTATCGTTATTATGCAAGTACTCAGCTCGACGGAACAACTGATTCATTTAGACAGGGGTGTGATTTTGGTGCTAACTACGATGGTCAAACCGATAGATGTGCGAGCACATATGCTGAAGGCATGTTTATTACTTATAATAATGATTTATCCTCTAATACTACATACGCTAGCTTTGCTGATAGATATCCTTTGAGTGCTATTATGAATAATAATGTATTTCGTTATAATTCAGTACAGAGTCCATATCCTTGGAGTAATAGATTAAGACCTACTTGACATGGAATCTTTATGAATGTCTCTGGTAGCAACTATAATGCAGTATGACTGGTAGCTGGTTGAGTATGTGATATTGTTATGACTTATACGGTAGCATGATGAAGTCTCAATACTCAGTATAGATCGAGAGCCTGTGCTGTGCCACAAGAAGATAACTCTAGTCCTGCAACCGACGAAAGAGATAGAACTCCGATTGTGACGATGGATAACTGTAGTAATATTGACTATACGATTGGTACTCCTACTTGTGTTCTGCCTGCTAGTCTGGGCGGATGAAGCATCTCTCAAGGTAGTGGTGTTGTAGCTCGACGTGATGATCTGATTACTCTATCTGATAGTATCACAAGATGTGAGTCAGAGTATAGAACATGTGATAATACTGTATTATCTGGATCATTCCTCTATCCAAACTGTGTCAGACAGTGTTTTCAAACATGGACAGGTAGTTATGGTATTATATGAATCAATCCATGATCGAGTATTACATGACAGGCGAGTCTGATGTCTAATTCATCTACGTCAGCGTCTGCAGCATGTGAATGCGAACAAGCTCCACTGAGTTGTGCTGCTATACAAATCACTGGTTGAGTGTTTGGTGATCCTGCTGGTAGATCATATACCTGATGAGTGATGCAATGATTGTTGCAGAAATATATCTATCCCAATACGATGTGATGCCAGCAAGATCCGACATGTAACGTTAGTTGTCAGAATTGAGCAGATATTGATCTATATGAGATATATTATAGTATGTCAGGCAATACGATACTAAATCAGAATCGTGTAGTAGATCAAGTACATCCCAATGTATGTATCAAGCCATCGTCATTTACTGGTAGGATCGCAACCAATGAGGTTCGTATTACGTTCTTTTCGGGATCCAATACCGGAGCAACATATCCATGACTTGCTAATCTGACTGGATCGTTGTTATCTAATGATACTAGTAAGGATATTGGCTTATCGTATGCTAATATCGCAGGACAAATATCAACAGGATATGTCTGCGGTCCTTATGTGCAATATGAGTTTGTTAGGCCTCTCAATCCTGGTGCAGAATGATATTTCTTCTATCAGTATAGAATCAAAGATAGTGTCTCACAAAATGCAAATGCTAATAGCGGCGATAACTGTGTATGGATCTACCGTCAGTCTAATACGGGATCATCATATGACGCACTGCCTCCGACGATTTTGACTGCACTATCTGTAGATTGATTATCATCATTGGATCCAGGTGATAAAGCTCAAAGATTTGTAAGCTCACGA
Organism: bacterium; assembly: GCA_043720715.1. Classification (GTDB taxonomy): domain Bacteria; phylum Patescibacteriota; class Gracilibacteria; order Absconditabacterales; family Absconditicoccaceae; genus JAYSSF01. The sequence continues at coordinate 5,023 of JAYSSF010000025.1, read as the reverse complement.
AACATGTGAACCATCTTTGCTCCATTGGCAGATTTGATTGGTTCGGGTAATAATTATGCATGTCCCCCTGCTCCTACGAGTATCTGTCCTGCAAATACAGTACAACAAAATACGCTCTTCCCTATCAATATCTGTGGTAACGGTGTACAAGAACTCAATGAAGAGTGTGATGAGTGATTTGGCAATAACAACACCGGTTCACCTACTTTTAGTGGATTGCCTGATGATGATAAGCTGTATGGAAACTATTGTAAAACTGACTGTACTCTAGGCTATCCGCTTGCGTGTAACTGGAAAGCATCTTGTAGTAATGCGAATGTGACATCCATTCAGTCATGAGAACAATATCCATTTTGGTGGAATTTCTGAGCGGTATTGCTACCAGGAGTAGAATATAACACTGGCTTTACCAGGGTATGTAATCAAGCACTGCATGCGAATAAGATCATCTATGCTCCAGGACTATCAGTCCCAATGTGTACGTTTGAGTTATATAACTTTGATCTCAGTACTGGTGTTAATCTGTATGAGTTTACCACACCATGTGTGGGTACTGGTATTGGAAACTTGCCAATGTTTGATCCCAATGCAGATAAGCGAGAGCATGAGAGAGACGCTACAGGTAATAATACAATATTACCTCTTACTGACGGTCAAGTGGTTGTATCAAATGGAGATAGTGGTGCCAATATTATTCCATCAGTTGATAAGCATACACTTGACCAAATCAGAACAAACATTGTCGGAAGTCAGTGATCAAAAATTATCCCAATGACAAATGTTGTTACTAAAGGAAGATTGGGTGAATATGAGATACGTCTGACAAAATTGAGTTATACTACGTGTAATCAAGAAGCAATCTATAATACTGATATCAACTGAGCACAATCGTTGTCTTGATATCAGTATAGCCTTACAACATGAAATGAATCCGCAAGGGGCTGATTCTGCTCAAATCAATTTATTGTAACGGCACCATATATAATTCAAGAATGATGATTATTATCGACTCTAGATCCAGCTGATTTTAGTAAATTTTATACATCTGCTACAAGATTATCTGATCAGGGACTTGATAATACCTATGGTAGTTTGATATCTCGTAATACTCAAATTCCTACCTATATCTCGACATTTGGTACCAATAGCCAATCTAATAAGGAATTTGTATCTAAGTTTATCTCAAAATATACAAAACTTGCGATTGCAGATGGACAGTCAGTATCGTATGTTCATTCGTTTTGATTATTATCTGGCACAAGATCTTCTACTTCGGTCAGACTACTCAAGGTTCCAACTCGTGAAATATATGTCTATACTGGGACGCAGCCATTATTTGTAAGTGATTATGGTTTTGATGCTCTTCTTGCAAGCAATCCTTTGAGGCAAGCTACTAATCTGACTATTATTGCAACCAATGCTTCGATTGTAGTATTCGGAAACTTAATAGAGAAGAATATTATGCTTATTACAAGTCAGACGATCTCGTTTGCTGGAGGTAGTCTATCAAAAGAACCGCAGGAGGTATGAGGTATCTTTGTGGCAGCAAGTTATAATGGAGGAGCAAAACTTGATAATACAAACTCATCAAAAAGATGGATAGATGATGGTCGTCTTGTAGTCAATGGCCTATTGATTGGTGGTAGTATTGATACTTTGTCAAAATCCAGAAGATCTGTTATTGAGAATCGGTATAATGGTTCATGAACTCTGATAAGTGACTCTGCTGTACTAAAAAAGAGAAAGAAATCACTGATAGATTGAGCATCATTGCGTATTATCCCAAGTCCACAACTATTTGTATCTCCTCCTCCAGGAGCGACAGAGTTATTTGAATCGTTGAGTGTGGCAAAGTAAGATAAAATTTACTATAAGATGTGGTGAATTAATGAAATGTGAACTCATGCGTAGATTGTTTCAATGAACTAAAGAGCAAGCCCTGACTCAGATCGAGAAGATCTACCAGAGTGAGGGTTTTGCGATTGTGAGTTATGTGTATGGGGCGGTAGTGGTGAGGAATAATCTATTAGGGAAGAGGGAAGAGGGAAGAGGGAAGAGGGAAGATCTAGATCAACCCAAGAGTACTTCCTGTGGAGCGCCTTCGTCATCCGCCAGCCCTCACCCCAGCCCTCTCCCAAAAGGAGAGGGAGTATGGAGAGAAGCATTGTTTGGGAGTTCGATTATACTGCCTGATGGTGCATCGCTATTGACTCGATGGAGAGTAGCGCACTTACTGAGGAGAGTTACAGGTGTATCAAGATTAACAAATCTTAATGGGACTGATTTCTTCCCCTATCTGCTGGAGGAGTATCTCAAGGTCTGACCTGTGAATCTAGTTTGTTATGGTACTTATGGTGGGAATTTGCCCACAAAATCTGGCGATGTGATCATACCGGCAGGGGAGTGGTTGCAGCAGAAATATGGATTTACTCGATCATATTGGCAAGATATTGATTATCATGATACTACCACTGAGCGAGACTGGGAAGAAATGTCAAAACTCTGCAATCCTCATTATCCTACTATTATGATGGTATGTCTGTGAGTGCCGAGACAGGAGTTGCGGTCCTATAAAAACCGTAAAAATCTACAAAAGTACTGAGTTATTGCATGCAATCAGTGAGCTACGATTGATTATTGGGCATGAAGAGAGGGTAGAGCACCGCGATTGGTGAGAACACTTTGGCTTGAGTCGATACGAAGATTGGCGTCAGATCCACGTAAAAACTGGTCAAAGTTTTGGGTGAGCTTCAAGATGATGGGTGAGATTGTGAAGTTGTTTATCAAATAGAAATAAAATCAAAAGTTTCCAGAAAGCTGAAAGCAGGTTAAGAGTTTCCAGAAAAATCAGAAAGATATTCAGAAAAATCGGAAAATAAAAAGCACTCGTCATTGTCCCGATTGTATCGGGATAAACTTGAAAAGTACGACGCGGCGACCGAAGGAAGCCCTAAAAGGATGAATGCCCTTTGGTGCAATTCAGTAATTCATGTGCGATAAAATGGATTGCTTTACCGACGAGGATATTATTAACTGCTCAGGATGACTGCTCAGGATGACAGATTTGCAAAAAACGATTCAATAGGATATAATAAAGTATCTTTAATTATTGTATCAAAAGTTGATGATTCGTTTTGCAAAGATAGCTATGTTGTTAATGCTTATGTCGATCCAGTCGATAGGGTTTGTGGGTTCAGTGATGGCTCAAGATACGATCAAAGATTTGGCTGCAGCAGATAAGAGTTCGTTTGCTTTGATCCCGAAGGCGACATCTGGTGTAGTAGCAAAGACATATCAAGATCTCTCAAAAGGTGATACGAAAAATCCATGAAATCGTCATCAGTTTTGGGAAGCATATAACACAAAAGCAAAAGCATTGCCTCTCAAAGATCAGCTCGCGACTGGTGTGATGAATCGAGATACCATCATTGCATATGCTTCGGTCGTGATTGAGTTTATCTCAAATCTAGGGCTAGTTGTGGGAGCTGGGTTTATTATCTTCTCGGGATATCAGTATGCGATGAGCACATTTGGAATTGATGGAATGAAAGAAGATAATGGTAAGGCAATCAAAAATGCATTTATCGGTATTGCGGTAATCGCGACAAGTTATGGAATCTTTAGGTTGTTGGCGAGGATATTTATTGAGTAATCTTTTGTCTCGTCATTGCACTGATTTTATCAGTATAAACGAGCGTAATATAATGGAGCGCGGCAATCCAGTGTGCCGAGGACTTGTGAAAATATTCTTTACTGGATTGCCGCGTCGTCGTTCCTCCTCCTCGCAATGACGAGTGCTCTTATAAAAATTTAAAAATCAAAAAACTGATATATGAAAAAATATATTCTGACTTTATTGGTGGTGGTGTGTATGTGATGTAGTGTCACATGGGCATGATCGATCCAAGAAACGATGGCAACTTGGGAGACAAAACAAGGTATGGACGGGAGTCAGATCTCTCAATGATCTAAGATACCTACTGCGCTCGCGATGTTGACAGGATGATGCAGTCTCGATGACTCCCTCAAGACTCAAATTTATCAAAATGTGCAAAATACTTTGATTGAAATATGATTGACGCTGACTAAAGATGCTGCGCTAGAATATTATCAATCATATCAGCAGCGACACGAAGCAGCAGCAACCTATCGTAGTGGTAATCAGTACTGCGCATATAAGATCGCGGCATATCAGCTTCAATACCGTTTTTATCAAGTATTTCAGTGAACCGCAAAGGCGATTAATCCAGTGCGCACGAGTAGCAATTACCGTATCAAATATTTTGCTGCTCTCAAAAAACTTAATCGCTATACTGTTCCAGCAAGTATTAATCCATATCTCAAAATATCAGTTTCTAATAGAGCGCAGGTACTGAAAATGAGTTCAGTAACCAAAAAGGTGGCCGTAGAGATGAGTACACTCTACCGCGGTATTATTGGTGGCGCTTTGTATCGTCTGCAACAGGATAAAATTCTGACTCAAGCGGATGTCAATTCCATTGGTTCGAAGATTTACTTTACGTATGTAGAGCAGTGTAGTGAACTACGTGGTCTGACGAAGGTTACTTTGTCTCGTACTAGTACAGGTCGTCTTGTGGATGGTAAGCTAGTAAGTATTAGTTTTAATATCAATGTATGTGAAGATATGTCATATCTGAGTGGTTTTGATCAGCATATTAAGGATCTTGTGTATCATGAGATCGCTCATTATATCTACTATCTCAAGGACACAACAACAACAAATTTTGAATCAATCTGTACAACAAACAATAAAAATACCTGTCTGAGGAAAGACTATGTGAGTGATTATGCGATGACTGCGCAGGAAGAAGATTATGCAGAGAGCTTCCAATCATGGTATCAGAAAACAATCATAGCAAAGACCAACACCAAGTTAGGTCAGAAATTTGAATACTTTAATGTTTTATTTAAGGAAACACTGCAAAACCTACCTCTAAAATAACACTAAAATAATCAATTTTCACTAGCAAAAAAGCTAAGAAACAGTACTATATGACTAGTA
>JAYSSF010000024.1:0-24509 GCA_043720715.1 bacterium | reverse complement strand
AATTCTTGTTTTGCCACCTATACCATACAGATTGTTGTGTGAATTTCTTTGTAATATACAAAAACCCCAGCGGCGGAGCGCTGGGGCTATTTTATGAATCAGATGTTAAATCTGTGAATTCTTGATACAAAGCGATGAAGTGTAGCTTTACCGTCATCAGCTAAAGGAGTTTCTGTTGAAACACTTCAATATTGATGACCAAAAGCCACCAAGCATCGTCAAGAATTACAAAATATTTTATTGGAAACCCACTTTATTGTTGAATGAGGCTACATTATTGCTACCGATGAGCATGGCAACATTCTATTTCAGATATCTGATGATTTGATGTTATGAAAGTTTCCAGGAGGTAAAAATGAAGATTCTGCGCTTGAAGAATTTCTTGCTGATGCCTATGTAGATCTTGCTCGCTATCGTCATATTTTTATAGCAATTAAAAGCAGCAAGATGCTCTGATGAAAAGAAGCAGCACAATTTCTTGAGATTGATAAGGATGTGATTGATCATACGCCCGAAGAGATCCTTGATAAATGGCTGACTATTGTATCTAAACCAGCACCACGGGATATAAGTAGATTCAAAAAACTGGCTCAGAAAAAAGAAGCTAAACCATTTATCTCTAGCTGGTTGGGTATCGAAAGTAAGTCAGTTAAAGATTTCATCAAAAAGAAGAAATAAACCGATAAAGAGAACTACATAACCCTATTGGATGAGATTGAACCAAAAAAAGCCAAAAAAGAAACCATAGAACGAAAATATTATGATAAATTGTTTGAATGAAATGCTGAATCTGTCCAAGATGCAACCGTCAGAGAATGAGAAGCAGAAACATGATACTCTTTAGACAAGAAAAAACTTACACCATGGATTGTAGTATATGAAACTAAGTTGACGAGTAAGTGAACTAGATATCTTAAGGGCCGCACTTTTTCACTTTATTCATGAGTATTGTGAGAGCAGTGAAAGATATCACTTTCGCTTTCAGAGAAAAAACAATGACTTCGTCTTGAGACCAGTAAGAATGCCGAAGAGTTATATGCGCTTCTTAGTTGATTTACCGATAAGAAACTTGAAGATCCATGATTTTTGAAAAGATTGATGGGTACGGATAAAAAGCACTCTGCGAAACTATCTTCAGCGCTTGTGACATTTGCAATTTTCAAATACTACATGACAGACAAGAAAAAGTAATTTTATCTTTGCTATTGTTATTACGATTAACTTCAATAGATTAGTAGTGACTTTTTAGTTACTATTTTTTTATGAACTCACAAATTCCAGAGTATACGGTTTATGTTCCTAAGGGGGATGTAGTTAATACATCAGATATAAATAATATCAATAAGTTTGTTGTTAAACCAGAAGACTACAACTTAGTGTTTGAGGAAATCCCAAGTTTTAATGCTTGATACGCTTTAATATGTAATGCAGATTGAGGTTTTCCACTACAATGTTCGGATAAGCTAAATATTCTTAAGATACCATGAGGAAAAGATCATTCTGTATGATTGGCACATCTTTTAAGTAGGCTATATAATCATAAGGATTCGTCCCATAAGAAAGATATTCGTTTTGGTGCTGTGTCTTGATCAGAAGATCCTATTATAAATATGCTGGGAAAGAAATATCGTCCAGAATTGATTCGTGATTTACAACTTATATCACACGATCCATTGCTTGAAAAATCGTTGATCACTAATTTACAGCTCGATAATCAAAAGATTGGTCGCTGATTGAGAAAAATTCTTAGTATGTCACAGCCCACTTGGTGGGAAGGAATTACATGAAAAGATATAAAAGAACTCTTTGTAGAGTTGTTTAGATGATCTCATTCATCATGGGACAACGCAGTAAGAGAGTGTTGGGAGGAAACTGGTAAGTTGATGAATAAGCTTCATTCAAAAGATCCTTACTTGATAATTAATCAACTTAAAACTCCCTCGAAACGATGACCAATAATTAAAAAATATTCATTTTATAATTATAATGGGACCGTAGACGATCTTGGAACAATAAAGCCGAGTATTTCAGAAGCTGAGTATGATTTTTATCTCAAAAATTACGATAGTGCTAATGAGGCATCTGATGAGGCATTTACCAAAATAGAAAATAAAATTAGCCAGTGAGATTGATATAAGATGCCAATTTGACTGATTAATGCTCGAGCGCTACAGCATGCTCCTAAAAAATAAAAAATCTCACAACAATGTGAGATTTTTTGATATAATGATTGATATTGAGAATATATGGTGACCGTACGGGGAGTTGAACCCCGCTTGCAGGATTGAAAGTCCCGAGTCCTAACCGATAGACGATACGGCCATTAAACTTTATTATAATTGATACTTACTTACTAATTTACCATAGAAATGGCGGTCCGGAAGGGACTCGAACCCTCGACCTCCCGCGTGACAGGCGGGCGTTCTAACCAGCTGAACTACCGGACCACAGAACGATTTGATATTATTAATTAGCCGGCTGCGAGAGTCGAACTCGCGACCTACCGCTTACAAGGCGGTAGCTCTACCACTGAGCTAAGCCGGCACAATTTCCCCCGGTTGGGGCCGGGGGACTATTATGTGAGATGTTAATTATTCAGTTGCTGCTTTTTTAGCTGGAGTTTTCTTCGCTGCAGGTTTAGCCGCTGCTTTTTTAGCTGGAGTTTTCTCCTTCACTACTTTTCACCCTTTCGGGTGTTCGCTGTTACTCTCTTTCTTTGGAGCTTTTGGAGCCTTCACCTTAGTAGGGAGACTTGCGCCAGCCTCATTCATTGTTCTCATAAGAGTAGATTTCTTTCTGCTAGCACTTTGCTTAGTGATAATATTTCTCTTACTTGCTTTGTCGATTCTCTTTTGTGCTTCTACTACCAAATCAGCAATATTTTCAGCTTTTGCTTCTACTGCTTTTTTGACAGCTTTGACAGCAGATTTCATCAAGTCTTTGAACTCAACATTTACTGCTCTTTTCTTTACTGCTTGTTTTGCTGCTTTAGCGGCTGATTTTTTGATTGGCATGATAAGATTTTGATAGATAAGAAACTAATAATCTGTCGTAATTGATGTTTTGATTTGCGTACTAATAGTACTCCGAGGGTGGGATTCGAACCCACGACCAATTGGTTAACAGCCAACTGCTCTACCGCTGAGCTACCTCGGAACAATATTTTGTTCCAAAACTGAATCACTCCAGCGAAGGACAACGTAGCGATCACTATAACTATTGTGCCACTGTTTTCAAGTTATTTTTTGTTTCAAAATATAGTCTATCGCATTGGTATATCATCCATGACACAAACCCATATCATATAATCATCACAACCATCACCCGCATCCGTCATCATGATATGATGGAGCTATTGTATCGTGTGTGGATCAATGTAACAATGATGACACTTATGAGAGCTCACCAAATCCCCCAACCACGACGATACAAATACCGGTACCCATATGCCAGTCCGCCACTATACACCATATGTACAATGGGTCCTACCACTCGCCTGATGATGTTACTTGTGACAATTGTGCTATCTTGGATCATGCTCGATATGTAGACAACATTCTCAATACAGGCAAATCATAAACCACTTAACATACCAAACAAGATGATGTCGGAACTCGTAGTCCCATAGAGCTTAAATGAGCCTAGTCAGATATAATATTTTACATACTCTTCAACCCCCGCTGCGATAAGATAATAATAGAGCGGATATCGTCACAGTTGAGGTATGCCAACACTAATAGTCGCTAATACTATCATGATCATGATCTGATGCTGACTGACCTGTGTGCCTGCGCGATAAAATACAATAAGCCCTATGATCAAGCCTATGATCACCATGTATCACAGATATCGTAGGGCGGACTGAGTGGTGAGGGGGCTGGTCCGGATCTGGCTAGTGATTTGTATGTATAGATGTGGGAAGCTTATAATGCTCGCTACTCATAGCATACTCAGACCGATCAACACGAGCATGGTCGATGTGTGCAAACGGTAAAACTGTAGCGACTGCTGGATGAGTCGTCGCCATGCGATACATGAGATGAGAGTGATGATGATGGATACGACCATGAGTTCTGATTAAGATTGTGTAGTAGTGCCTTTGGCAGTAGTATCTTTGATCTGTGTATTGAGACGATCTATCATCCAAAATTTGATATTATCTTGTTGTGGTTTGAAGTAATATTGTACCGCACTAGCTGTTTTTTCGCTGGCTGTTAGAAATCAGATATGGAGTGGATATGCTGCTTCAAATTGGCTAATGAGATTGATGCTGACTTGTGCTGCATTGGTGATAAGAGACGATTGATATTGGCTTTGGAGTCTGATCTGATTGAGGAGTTGATCCTGTCACTCTTTGCCTAAGCCGATCTGGTTGCCTACAAGAAACGCGCTACTTAGTGATGCTGTGGATTCGTACATCGCGAGGAATTGGTTATAGAACCAAAGCTCATTGTAGATCATATTGTTGTAGGACTGGGTGTTTAAGTGGTTGTTGATGCCACATCATAGTAGATCACCTCCATTATCGGGATTTCCGCATTCATATTGTAGGAGCTTTTCTCCGTCGAGGATGATAGTTTTTTTGATGATTTCTTGCCCTATTTTTGCATTATTGACAATGAGGGCATAGGTTGTGGGGAATCCACATCGTTCCGATTGCTTTTCTCCAAAATATGGAGTCTCGGCCGTATTACATAATCCAGCGTTGAGGCTTTTGATACGATCTTCAGTCTTCTCTCATGGGGCGAGAGTGAAGCGTTGAGATATAAAATATCATGCGTCTTTTGTATCATTTTTTTTGCTTATGCCCATGTATCATCGTGATGCACTATGGCGGATATTAGTGAGATCGTTGAGCGTAGTAGCTACGATTTTATTTGTTACATCCATAAGATTACAATCATTAAGATTATTGGATTGAGTGATGATGGGGCATCATTTTAATCATTCTTTGGTGAGAATCTTGGTATATGTGGCTTCGTTTATACTGGGCACATAGGTGATAAGTTGTTTATCAAATCTATCCTTGATTTTGATCCCGTCCAAAAATGGAGCACAGATCAGATATGCGAGCACTGACTGACGTGGTGAGGTGTAGATTCATGATGCATAAACAAATCATTCGATACTATCTTTTTTGGATGTTCAAGGAGTAATGAGGTTTTTGGGAATGGAAGGGTCGGTGACTGAATCGCATCGGTGTTTCATGACCGTACGACGACTCAGATTATCATCAGGGAAGTCATTGACAAACTTAGTGCTGTATTGTTGCATAAAATCATTCTTGGATATCCAGACCGCCTGAGATGAGTTTTGCAGAAAAAGGACAAGAATTAAGGAGAATAACAGTGAATACCTGAGAAGGTACAAAAATATTAAGAGAGACTTGATTTTAAATAACGAGGAAATGTTTCGAGATGGGCTTTTGCTGTGTTGATATTTATGATTATTGTTCATTGGATTGAGAATAGTGATTTATCTATTTCTTGCAATACAAACTCATCGGACTTGACTATATGGATAGTGGTCGTGAAGGATGCGAGTACACTCACTGATGGTGGCTCAAGTGGTGATGATGTCATCGACGAGGATAATAATCCCTCCGGCCTCACCACCACCTTTATGCTCGCTAGAGTGCTTTATCAAGGGAGTACTTTGAAAACTCTTAGAGGAGCCGAATGAGTTGAGGACGTTGGTGAGTCTATCAGATCTGTTACGAATCTTGACCTGACTGGTAGTTCGGCGAGATTTGTACAGGAGTGGAGAGTATGGGAGGTCGAGAGATGATGCGATTGATCTTGCCAAGAGTTCTGCTTGGTTGTATCATCTGGTAAAATATCTCTTGACTCGATGAGTCGGAACTGTAGTGACGATGACTTGTCATGGGTGGATTTTAATTTGCTGGATTAAGTCGGTGGTGTGGATGAGTGTTGCGAGCTTGGATCACAAGATTTTGGCAATTGCCTTGCCTCTACCATATTTGAGACGATGGACGAGATGTTTGATGATACGATCATAGTGTCGTCCAATCACCAATCATCATAGACCAGCTAACTCATGGAGGTCAGATGTCTCCTCATATACATTGAGATGTCTTTGGCAGTCGGGACAAAGTACATGGCCTGCTTGGTGGCAGATGGTGCATTGGGTAAAGTAGTTGATCATCGTGACAAAAGAATTTGCAAAAGTTTGACAAACGAGTATAGTCTGAGTATACTAATAACTTGTATCAATAGCAGTCGTAGTTTCAAGTTATTAGCTTTGATTTTTTTGGAAAACCCAATACTTTTATTAGTCCTAATTTCTACTATGGAACAGCTTTTGACCATCTCTCAGAACATCACAACAATCTTCGGCGCCATTATATCGATTTTGGCTTTGATTGTGTTGATGTATCTGATCGTCTTGAGTGCGAAATTTAATCGTTTGATGAAGCAGATCAACTCTACCGCAGAATCAGTACAACAATTATCAATGTTGCCACTCAATGCGCTTACTACCATTTTGAATAAACTACTATGACCGAGTGAGTAAATATTCATATCTGACGTCGACTTGTCACTGTGCTTATTGTAGCGTGAGTGGCATTTGGGGGTTTAGAGTGGCTGCAGTCGCAACATAAGGTAGACACGATTCAGTCAGGAACCATTAATCCCGATGCGAGTGTAGAGGAAGTACTACAGCAGATTGAAGATAATATGGTGATCGTGGAACAGTTGCCGGAATTTAAACCAAACAATTCACAATCAATAAATCCAAATTCACAATATGAAAACCTTGTGACTGGTTCTCAGACTATTGAAATTTGAGCAAAAGATACTAGAGTAGTAGACAATAAGTCAGAACAACAGAACCTGGATCAAATGGTCAAAGAAGTTTTATCCAGTGATGGGCAGACAAATCATGAGGTGGCGGGAGACGATTATCGTGAGAGACTCACCCAGTTGTGTCAGACATATCAATCCTCATGTGATATTACAAACTTAGATGGTCAATATACAGCAAAGCAGAAGTTCTCCTATCAGTTGATGGTAGTATATATGATCAATAAATTGACTAATTTCTGATATGATCCGCTGGTAACTCTGCGTAATCTAACGATCAATAATTATACCAAAAATAAAAGATGATATGCCAATGCAAAACTCATGGTGCTTAATACCTATCAGATGAGGAACAATAAAGAGTTTCTCCAGGTGTTGGCCCATGAGATGGGTCACGTAGTTGACCTATGAGTTGTTGCTGGTAGTTCGAGACAAATCGATCCCAATTATACGGAGTTTGGCAAGGCTAAATTTGCGGTAGATGATCGTTCATTGGCTTTTTATGCCATATCTCGGAGTAATGAGGATACGATGCGCGGTAATATGATATCACTGGATTTTGTCAGTGGATATGGCATGACCAATCCATTTGAGGATTTTGCCGAGTGTCATAATATGTACCAATATCATCGTGAAGTATTTGCATATTTAGCGAGTACAAGCATGATCCTGCAGCGTAAATATGATTATTTTAACGACCTCTATCAGGCCAAGTACCTATCAGCGAACTTCAATCCTACTGACTTGACTGTGCTGGATATTGATGTCAGGGTTTGGGATACGACGAGGATGTAACATGAGACGTTATGAAAAGTGAGTGGAGTGTGATGGTTTGGTGAGATTGAGACGATTAAGGAGCTGAGTTTTGCTAATCCTCCGATGAAAAGATAGGATCTTTATATAGATAATTTACTGGATTGCACTAAAGCACTTTCTTTGGTCGCCGCGTTGCTTCGTGCCTTACTCCTCGCAATGACGAGTGCTCAAGTGGGTTTTTTTGAGTGTTCTACTTAAAAATAATATTACTTACCTCGATGTCGTCTTCATCATTAGTTTCAGGAAATACATGTCATGGAGCGATCATGCTGACGGGTTCATAGAGCTTGATGAGTTGTGTGAGTGGCTCGAGAAACTGGATCGTATTATCTCTGCTGTTGATCGGATAAACCTCATCGTCTTCGGGTGTGGTATTTTTGTTATTACTAGGTATAGCAAACCTAAGTACTTCGTTGTCCTCCTGAGTAATCTGAAGTGGACGGATAAATTCTACTGCGCTATAGTCACAGGTCTCGTGGAATGCTGCCTTGAGTCATAGGATCGTGATCCAGACTTCGTTATGATTGACTGATGTGATCTTGAAACGCAGATCAAGTTTATCATCTGTGATATTGGGGATAGTATCAATCGGCTGACTGGTTCGGTTGATGATGTCTTCTGATCCTGGTTTAGTAAGGAGGTCTCCGACTTTGATGGTTCGTGAAAACATTGTTAGAGTTAGAAAGCTAAGAAGCTAAGAAGCTAGATATAATAATAGTGATGAGAGCTTGAAAATCAATGTGAGATGAATATGAAGGAGGTCTAGTCTCTAAGAAGAGTTTACCTTAGTCGGGTATTCGTTATTACTTAGACTTTTTTATTATTATATTGTTATTATGGCTAATATTGACCACAAACCAAGCAAATATGTACTCAATCTGCAACATGTGTTGCCAGCTTTTGCTGATAAGGATAAGAAGATTATCAACTGACTAATTGAGATTACGCCATATACGATCAATAAATATGAGTATATTACCGAAGCTGGTGTGCTAAAACTCGATCGTGTGTGATATTCGTCCATGGCCTATCCGATTACATATGGTCTCATCCCCCAGACATGGGATGACGATAGTGACTTGCTTGATGTGGTGGTCGCTGGTGTGACTGAGGCATTGATCCCTGGGACGCTTGCAGAGTTGCGTGTGATCGGAATTATGAAGTTTGAAGATGGTGGAGAGCGTGATGATAAGGTGATTACCGTGCTTGCTGATGATAAGCGTATGGACCATATTACTTCGTATCAAGATTTAGGGTCACATTGGACTAAAGAGCTTGAACACTACTTTGAGTTTTATAAGCATCTTAAGAAACCTGGCACATGCAAGCCATTATGATTCTTTGATGCTGATGAAGCTGTGAAGATCATTGAAGAATGTGAAGTGAGATATGTAACAGAATATTTGCCTAAGTTTGATGATTAATTATTGGATCTTTTGCTATCGCTCAAGATGACAAACTCAGAATAACAGACCTGACAGCTATGTTGGGTTTTTTTGTTACAAAAATTTCTTTTTTATATTTAATACACTATGTCAACTCTTAATGGTGTTGGATATAGGTATAGTTTGACGATTGACGGATAAACAAATATGATTATAGTAATAAATTTTATATTGTAATTATATACTATTATGGCTGAAGAAAAAACTAAGTTTGATCGTACTCCTATCGAGAGAAAGAAGGAGAAAAATGCTTCGACAGAGGAAAAACTAAAGCTGGAGACAGGTAAGCAGCTTACAGATCTTGCTGATGAAAAGCTCAAAGAGATTGAATTCCTAATTGATGATGATAATATCCTCAACATATTTGAGTGATCAGCAAAGTTCTTCCAATTTCATAAATATCGTCAGATGAGAGCTACTGATATGTTGGAATTTGGTGGATCACATGCACTGGGTACGCTCTTATTGACGATCAAAGAGGATATTAAGGAAGAAGACTTTGTTAAAAATATTGTATCACTTTATAATAATGTATATACGGATGCCAAAATTTCTCTTACACAAAATACTCTTGCAAAATTGGGTGAGAAAATGACAAATAGATCTGAAATCCAAAAGAATTGGTTTCAATTGGTTCGTATGTTTTCCGGTAGAATTCAAAATATTCTCAGAGATGGAGTAAATGATGTTAGTAAGGTAGATTTGCCAAAATCAAGTGATGCCATAATTGATAAAGTTAATAATACAAAGATTGTTACACTCTCCCCTGAACAGTTATGAGTCTATCAAGCATGATTCCAGAGATTTGTAGAGACCAACAAAAATCAAGTTGGATTACAATCACAAGATTTTGTAGATAAGAATCCAAGTCTTTCAAAAAAAGACATCAAGGTTCTGACTGATAAAATCAATGGTGATACGACACTTGATCAAAGTCAGAAGGCTCAATTATTACAAATTCTTGATCAAAAAGCCGAGAAAGTAAGTCATGCGCTTCACTTGCAATGACTGTTTTTGTGATACATTCAAGACAAGCTTATTACTGCTACTAATACGTCGTATGAGACTGTGACAGAGACAATTATTAAGGAGATAAAAGTGAATAAAGATGGTAGTCTTACTATCATTAACGATAACTCCAACGATCTATCGAGATTTTCAAAACCTGTAGTAGATATAAATACTGATGGCACACCAAAGATTACCACAACCCCAGACAAACAAGTTACACATCTTTTGAGTCTGTGAGCACAATATGGATTACAACTTACTCGTACGATGCAGTGATTTGTAGGTGCTGGCGCATGAGTAGGTCTTGCAGATGGTAAGATAGTGGCTGGTGGTGGCTCAATTTATACATGAGTGTCTCAACAGATTTATAAATCATTATCAACATCACTCACTGGTGTGCTATGATTTGTACAATGATGATTTACTACTGGTGCAGCACTATGACTCAACTGGTCTCCTAAGCTCAATAAATCTGAAGAATCTGGTAAAGCACAAGTAAATCTTGTAACTGGTGTGGGCGTGTGAGCAGATATCAAGGGGAATGGAATCACAAAGTGAGCATATGTATGAGTGTCGCTTGACAAAATGGGCGGTATCAATGGCTTTGTCCATCGTATGGATCATGTCTTAACCAAGACTCTGGCTAATTATTTTATAGAAAATAAATCAACAGCATTTGATAGTGGCTCTTTTGCTACTAAGTTAGCGAAATTGAAAGATGGATTTGATGCTAATACGAGAACCGATATGGCTACGAGATTAGATCAGATGATTAAAGTCTCTGGCTTATCTTCATTGTCTAATTTGCTACAAAAAGATCAACTTACTGATCTTGATAAATGACAGATTGATGATGCGATTGCAAGAGGTTTGACACAACCACTTATTAGAAACATCAGCACCGAACGTAGACAAGATACGAGAAAGGTCAGTTTTGGTGGTATTATTGTGTCATGGGCAGAGATTGCTGCTGCGATTGCGAGTTGATGAGTTACCATTGCTCCAAGTATCCTTTGGATGGGGATATGATCAGCAAAGATTAATACAGCTGTCACAACATCCCAGTCTATCACTAGTAAGGATGATATGAAATCTATCACTACCTCGAAAGACTTATATAGTGCTAAAGTGACATTACTAGAGCACTATTTTGATTGACTTGTAGTTGATTCAGCGACGGGACAGATTTCTTATGAAGCGCCCAAATGATATACAGTAGAGTATAGTGATCCAGATACAAGTGATATGATAAAGAAGATTACTGGTGGAGATATTATTACTATTGATGATGCATCCAAGACG
Source organism: bacterium (assembly GCA_043720715.1). Lineage (GTDB taxonomy): Bacteria > Patescibacteriota > Gracilibacteria > Absconditabacterales > Absconditicoccaceae > JAYSSF01. Next base: position 13,111 of record JAYSSF010000024.1, on the reverse strand, counting down.
ATTACCATATCTCATAATACAGATGCTGCTAAGATTTCATCAATTACTATATCTTATGCTCCCTCGAGAGAGGATTCTGTCGAGAAAAAAGACCGAATTAAGTCTGAGACACAGAAATTTGAGTTTGTGATGTTAGATAAACCTGGATGAGTTGATTGAATATCTGAGAATACTTGGATTCTTCATAAAAATGACTGAAGATTACAAACACACTTTAAGCCCCAAATGGACAATGTGTATCAGAATGGCAAGTTGAACTCAAAACTCTTACAATGACTTAAAAATAGTATATTAGAGATTGTAGTCTTTAAATGATTAACATTTTCTGATGATGATTTGTTCTTATATAAACAGCTTCTTTATGTAAGAAATCAGTTGACGCTGAGTGATACATTTGGTAAAATTAAATCCTGAGATAAGATTTCAAAGAAGGAAGTGCTTAATGCACCATGAAAATCTATGCAAGAGAAACTATTTAACTATAGAACCAACAAACTTAAACCAAGATTAGAAAAGGAGGGTAGATGAGCAAAATTTGTAGCTCAGTATGTCGCACTAAGACAAAAAGCATTTACTGAGATGAAAAACAACATAGGGACAACAATAGTATGAGTATCCAGGGCTGTAAATGATAGAGCGTTTGCAATTAATACATGATATGATACAGAACAAGTTAGTGAGATATTTAATATAAATCCTGATTATGTTTATCCGTCCTACCCTATCAATGATACTACCACAAATCGGGATAGCTACTTCGAAGTGATTAATTATTTTATGGATAAGATTACTACTCAAACCCCACTTTTTGTTGAGACTTTTAAGCAATACCCAAAATTATCGAACCTAAGTAATGTAGACCTTGCACAGTTGATCCAACAGTCTATTGTGGAAGCAAAGTGAATTGCCCCATACACTATTCTCCTCAAAGATTGATCCAAGGTACAACGGACATGAGTGATTGGCTTTGGTTTTGATTATAAATGTATGAATGAGTCTCTTGACATTCATCAGATTGATATTTGGTCACTTTCTCCCCCAAAGAAAGATACTTCCCCTAGGCCAGATGAACAAATAACAATCACCAAGAAAACTATAGAGACTCCCAAAAAAGATTATTCAGAAAAAGTAATGGATATGAGATGATCTTCGATAGGGGTAGCTGCCGGAGTCGGACAGATGGCGAGAGAGATCATTGTTAATAGAAAGGAGAGAAAAACTGATACTACTGGAGAGATTACAACGCATGTGGATATTGAAACAATGAAAATTGAAACTCTAGTAACTATTAAGCAAGATGATAAAGAATGGGTAGTAAAAGTTGAGTCAGGCAAAACCTATCTTGTCGAAGTAAAGACTGATCCTAAAACGGGTATTGTGACCGTAGTTGTGGGCGGTATTGTGTATGAGGTAGAAGTAAAGAGTGGCACCACATATCAGGTTATCTTCCAAGGCACAAGACCTAAACCAATTGATGCGGCAACAAAGCAAACTGTCACATGAAATACCTCTCAGGATATCTTTAATAGCCAAAGACCTAAGCCAATTACTACTACTACTACGGCAAAGGATAAAATACCAGCAGTGATTGGTAGGTATGGGCCAATGTGAAATCCAGAGATTATTAAGCAAAAAATTAGCCCCACAGTTACTATTTCAAATTTATCCCAAGCATTAGGTAATTAATATTGAGTTTTCTTTTTATTATGTTTATATTTTGGCTTATGAAAAAGATATTCTATTTAGTGCCAGTGATTTTGTTGATTATTATCTGATTGGTGACATCTTTGCTATTATCCCAAAAGAATAAAAAGACCTGAAATACAGTCTCGGGGACTACAGAAAGTTCGACTATCAAGGTCTCTACGAGACCTGCCGCCAATATTAAATAATCTTTCTAAAATGACTTGACAAAATATATATAATATATAGTATCAATCTAAATGTTATATTACTTTTTATTTTCAATTAGTCAACTCACTATGATGAAAAAGACTTTCTATTTGGGTTTGGGGCTCTTTACTTTAGCGGCTCTATTGTCTCCAATTTCTACGTATGCTCAGCAATGTGATCAGTCTTTTGCTCCTAAGACTATCAGGCAATGAGAATCTCAAACTGTGAGCGACTCTATGACAAACCCATCAAGTAACCCTTTTGTGGTGGAGCAATTAGCAATTGAGTATCAATGATGAGCTAGTAGCTATGTGCAGGGTAGTCCGTTTGTGAGTCAACCATATTCATCTATTGCATCTGATATCGTAGCTGGATCGTCAACAGTATCTCTTTGATGAGTAAATGGATTTGTAGTTACTAATGCTGCTGCAAGAGATTTTGTTATTAGATTTAAGGTCCAATGATATCATATCGAAGCAAACGATGCCTGTATTGCAAACCCTGCACTACCATGTACCGCATTGAGTTATCTTACTCACTACGAATGCCAGCCCCTAATAGTAACAAAGTGTGGAGATGGAATCGTAGATGCATGATATGAGCAATGCGATGGAACTGCATGAGTAGAAGCAAATCAATCATGTTCGAATACTTGTCAAATCATTAGTGCCCCTGTACTTTGTACTGATCCAAACGCTGAAAATAACGGTTCAACAACACAAGCATGTATCTATAAGTATGCATGTAATAATAATTATCAATGTGTGCAACAGAAGTGAGGACAGTACTCAAGTTCAAACTGTGATAACAAATGTACACCTCCCGTTCTTTGTAATGATCCAAACGCTGAAAATAACGGTTCAACAACACAAGCATGTATCTATAAATATGCATGTAATAATAATTATCAATGTGTACAACAGAAGTGATGATCATATGGATCAAGCAACTGTGATAACAAATGTACACCTCCCGTTCTTTGTAATGATCCAAATGCGGAGAATAATGGTTCAACTACACAAGCATGTATCTATAAATATGCATGTAATAATAATTACCAATGTGTACAACAGAAGTGAGGAGCATATGGATCAAACAACTGTAATAATGCTTGTGGCACTGCTCCATACTGTGGAGATGGTGTAAGAAATAATGGAGAAGTCTGTGATTTTAATGATGGATCTCGTAACAATTGGGGTAATAGTGGATGTAGTAACCAATGTCAACAGGTTAATAATCCAGTATGTCAGGATCCTAATGCAGAAAATCAAGGTCAGGTGGGTTCATGTATCTATAAATATGCATGTAATAATAATTACCAATGTGTACAACAAAAGGGCTGACAATACTCTAGTTCAAATTGTAATAATGTGTGTGTAGCTCCAGCTCAAGCTGATGTTCAAATCACAAAGACAGTAGATAGACCAGCCTTCCCAAATACTGCTGGTGAGCGCATCACTTGGACATTGACCTATAAAAATAATGGTCCAGCTGCTGCAGAAAATGTGGTAGTGGTAGATATCTTGCCTGAGTCACTGAGAAAGGTGGTATCAATGACGATGAATGCAGGAAAAATTGAGGCGTGAGGTAAATATACATGGTATCTCGGGACACTTCAACCTGGTCAGGGTGGTGCTATTACTATTGTATCTGAGTACGAATGAGGTAAGGCTGATAATACTGATCTGACGAATGTAGTATCAATTGCTACATCTACCAATGGTGATAATCCAAATAATAACAATGGGTCAGCAACTACTAAACCTTATTCAAATCCGACGTTGGTTGACGTGCAAATTGTTAAATCAGTAGATAGATCAACTTTCCCGAATAAAGTATGAGAAATTATCACTTGGACTCTAGATTATAAGAATAATGGTCCCGCAACTGCTACGAATGTGGTAGTAGTGGATATTATCCCCAAAGAGCTCACATATCTACTCTGATCAGTAGATGGTAGTAAGTATACCTTTACTGCTCAAGCTCAGTCTGACGGCACAACAAAGGTGACTTGGATTTTTAAAAATCCACTACCCGTATGAACAACTGGATCATTTGTAGTTAAAACTGAATATAGATGATGATATCCAGATAACAAAGATATCCTCAATGCTGTAGCAATTACAGCAACTAATGATAGTAATCCAAACAATAACTCTGATAGCGAAGTAACTAAGCCGGTATCAGGATCTACTCCTCAAGCTGATGTTCAAATCGTGAAGTCTGTAGACAGACCAACTTTCCCAAATAAAACTGGAGAAATTATCACTTGGACACTCAATTATAAAAATAATGGTCCATCTGCAGCTCAAAGTGTAGTGGTGAGAGACGTACTGCCTGAGTGACTAGAATTCGTATCTGCTACCTCATGATATAATTTTGTACCAGTAAATACTCTTATAAAGGCCCCTTGTAATTTTGACACACCGAGTTGGCATTGTAAGTCGTATTATGTGTGGACCCTTGGGACACTTCAAGTATGACAGACTGGTTCTATTACAGTAGTGAGTAGATATGTATGAGGTATCGCAAATGCTTCAGCACTCACAAATCATACTGATATTAGTACTACTACTGCCGGCGATAACCCAAACAATAATACATGATCTGCTGTGACTACTCCATATGGAAGCGGCACTGCATCATTGGGTAATTATGTATGGATCGACAAAGATAAGGATGGTATCCAAGACACTGACGAAGTCGTATTGAGTGGTGTGAAGGTAGATCTGTATAAGATTACGTCTTGCGCTGCTGATTTAGGTACTCCAATCATGACTACTACAACCAATGGGTCAGGACTGTATCTATTTACAGGACTGGAGGCTGGTAGCTATAAGGTTAAGTTTACTCTACCAAATGGTTATGAGTTTACGATGCCAAACCAGTGATCTGATGATACTGTGGATAGTGATGCAGGACTCAATGGTCTAACGAATTGTATCGGACTCAAAGAAGGTGAAAATAATATGACAGTAGACGCTGGTGTGTATACCGAACAACCAGTAAGCTGTGAATGACTTACTATCTCTCCAGGTACAATCAAAGTCAACCAATCAGTCAGCTATAATTGTACTCATAAAAACGCTACGAGTGCTGTCATTACTGTCACGATGAGTGGTAGTACGGGTGCTGTAGTGATGATGACTGGGTTTACTGGGCAGTTTACTATCGGTGCTGTAGGTACATATAACGTACAATGTACACTTGATAATGGTATCACCTATAAGGTAGTAGCTCATGCTGCGACTAATAATGCTATCATATGTGCCTATAAAAAGCAAACTGCCACTAACCTCACTTGTGCAGTTAAAACTGCCTTGGATCCGTTTGTAGTGTCGCAAGTAAACTTGAGTGGGTTGATATATATGCCAACACCGTATTCATATTGTAGCACTGAGCAGCTTGCTGATACGACATACCAATGTGTCGATGCTCCTGCTGGATCACAGATTCTCACGAGAGTAGACAACATGTGTAGAGCACAGCTCATTGTGACTTCATGAGGTGGTGGATGATGATGTAAATCATGTGGTGGTTCAAACTACTGTGGTAATAACAAAGTAGACACTGGAGAAGAGTGCGATGGTAACGATAAGCTTGATTATATCTGTACTAATCAATGTAAGTACAAGCCAAAATGAACATACCAAACAGGATCACATAATCCTGCTAAAATTAAAGGACTACCAAGTTGTGAAAGTATTGATCCTCCATCAGTTAATAAGTGAGAATATCTACCATTTTGGTGGGAATTAGAATCTGATAGTGATATTACATTTGTGCCCGATTGTAGTAATGCTGTAGTTGGTAAGACCAATGTGGTGAAATGATGATCTGATAGATCTGACGATCCTTTGTGTCACTTTACGATGTATGTGGATGATACGGCCAAAACTCCAGCTGCTGAGTTTACAAAATACTGTTATCAAGATGCTGAGTTAACATCAGAACCACTGTTTGGTGACTTCTTCTCAACAAGACCAGTGTCTCTCCAATGATATCAAAGATCAAAGATTGACTGATGATCTTCGTTCTTCTGACCAAGTAACTGGTCTGATGTGCCCAATAAATACGGTGAGTATAAGTTGGCTTTGGATAGCTCAACATTCTACGTATGTGAACAAATCACTAAGGCAAATGGTACTAAAGAATGGAAGCAAAGTGCTCAAAGATATATAGCGAAGAACGATGGATGATATGTTAATGAGTGTTCGTTTAACTTTACTGTGACGACTCCATACTTTGTACAGCAAGGTAAGTCACTAGGTACAACTGATACTAGTAGAGCCGTGATGAATAACTTCCATAGTTTTGATACGAGATGATCTATTATTGATAATATTGTGCAAATATCTCAATACCAAAGAACAAGTAATCTTACGTATCTTGGTAAACAGTTTGCTGATAAGTATACAAAGCTTGCCTGACCATATAGTGCTTACTTTAGAAAGGTTGCAGGTAAAGAAATCTATGTGAAGGTTGGTACTGATAATTTGTTTATTGCGTGATGAGACTTACCGAGAGGCACAATTATTAGTAATGGATGAGATATTACCATCCAATGAGACGTTAAGGGTAGAGTGATGATGATTGCAAATGGCTGAACTATCTACTTTAAATCACCTAATCCAGATGAAATCCAGCTTGTAGAGGGTATCTATATTGCTGATCATGTTAAGTCGTCTACGAGAATACGTAATGATAATCTTGCTTCAGAGAACTGGGCTGATAAATGATGACTAAGAATCAAGGGTATTGTAGTGAGTACCGATCCTACTGATATTGAGCAAATCTATAATTCGAGAAGATCATATATTGAGGACTATTGGTTCCAAACTAACACTACTAATTCAAACTACAAGAGAGATGCAATCCTCAATGGTGCTGCTCTAACGATCGAGACTGATCCTAGTTTCTGGACAAGTCTGCCTCCTGGGGCAAATGAGTTGATGAGTGCTTTGGAGACGTATAAGTAGAGAATAGAGAAGAACTAAAAGTTAAGAGTAAATCATGATAGAGAAATCTGACTTCGGAGGGAGTTAGGTTTTTTTATTTATTATTATCTATAATATGTCAACCTATATTGAGATATGTGTCGTGGTAAACTTTACTTTTATACGACGTGGGGATATAACTATGGTAGTATTTTATTGTTCATTATACGATGAAAAAATTCCTCTTTCTTATTGTTGCATCAGTATTAGCTGGTATGTTGGGCGCATATGTCACTACCGCAAGTGCTGGCAATATGCTTGATCTTATTCTCAATGGTATAGTATGACCATCGACGGCATATGCAGGTGATGTTTGTCCACAATGGGATCCTAGTTGTTGTAAACCAACACAGTGATGGGTCTCCTGTGATCCAAATGGGCAAAATCGACTACTCAATAGCTGTGGTAGTACGATAGGAGCATGTAGTGCTGGTACTGTGTGTGCTGGTCCAAATGGTCAAGCATCATGTCAGACTGCGATGGCATGTGATCCAAATGGCGCATTGGTCGGTTGTAATGATAAAAATACAGCAACGAATGGCTGTGGTAAAACCCAAGCTTGTCAGCCGTGATATGAATGTCGTGTGCGATGATGATGCCAACCAACAGACTCGTCAGTATATTGGTTCTGTAATAATAAAAGCGATATCGATAATGTCTTCTATGGTAGATATAATACCCAGGGGGTTAATCAGATTTGTCCATGATGATGTAACTCTGACGCCAATGGTGATGGTAATCTCATTGATGCTGTATGTAAGCCGGGTAGCTGCCCATTTAACTCAAAAGACCATCGAAGATGTGATATTAGTGGCAATATCGTCAATGGTTGTGGAGAGGTAGTGGAGGACTGTGCATGACAGTGACTGAGGTGTGATGGCAATCAATCATCTTGTAAGTGTATTGGAGATGGTGATGTGTGTAATAATATCGCTGGTATACAATCTACTGTGCCTGCATGATATACTAGAGATGCAAATGGTAATTGTAACCTGAATCCAAATGGTAAACCAGTATGGGAGTGTGTGTCTATTGGCAACCGACAAAAAACAGCTGCAAGACGAGAATGGGCAAATTATGATAAATATAGGATGTATAGTGTTGGTGATCAAGCATCATTGAATGAATGAGAAATTCCATCATGAACAACATGTGGCTATGCCGCTACTACTGACATGATTGTATCAAAACGATGAGATAAAAAAACTATCCAATCTGGTGATCAAGTAACCTATACTATCACAGTGACTAACTGATGAGCGGGTGTTGTCACGTACTCTAGACTGGATGATGCTATACCTGTTGGTATGAGGTTTGTATCGAGTAGTAGGTGACATGCTGTGTATGATACCAGAGTGAATAAGTACGCATTCGTGAGTGATGCCACAATCAATGGTAATTGGAGAAGAATGGCTAACTTTACATGAGCAACTAATCCTAGTGATTTCTGGTGGAAGTGAGATGGAGAAGTAGGATGATGATATCCTTGGCAGACGGTATATCTACCAACTGACAGATTGACTTGGTATTGGGGTAATGGGGAATTACTACCTGGTGTGTCACAGAGTGTGCAATTGGTTCTAGAATATGATGGTAGTCTCCCCGATGGTACATGTATTGATAATACAGCAATCTGAGGGATGGATACTCCAGACACCAGTCCGAATAATAATCAATCAACGTATACTGTATGTGTATGACTTAATCAAAATGCCGATGTTTCTATTACTAAATCAGTGGATAGAGTGACGTTTCCAAATCAAAAAGGAGAAATTGTAACTTGGAAACTTGATTATCAAAATAATGGTTCTCAGCTTGCAAAAGATGTTGCTATTGTTGATACTCTGCCTAGCTGATTGGAGTTTGTATGAGAATTTACTCCCAAAAACCAAATTGCTTATATTTCTTTGGGTACTGGTAATACGGTGAAATACGTACTAAATGGTGATCTGTTGCCTGGTGCAACAGGTAGTATCTTGGTGAAGAGCCGCTATGTAGGTGGTAAGCCTGACAATGTTGCACTGACCAATATAGCTCGTATCTATACGACCACACTAGAGACAAACTATAATAATAATGCTGGCGCTGTTGCTACTCCTACTTCACAGCCTATCGTGAGTTGTGACGCCATTAGTGTGACAGTAACCAACATCACTACTAGTACGGGAGTCCGCGTTGACTATGGTTGTACAACAACAAACTCTAGTAGTGTCCAATTTAAGATTTTATCATGATCTACGGCTATCATCACTGTTACTGGCGCAGCAGGATCAATATATGTCCCTTTTGGTACGTATACTGCCCAGTGTGTAGTCAATGGATCAATCACACACAAGGTGGTAACATATGTTCCTGCTATTAATATTGCCTGTGCCTATAGACAACATAAAACCATCATCAATGATAGATGTGCTGTTAAAAATAATCTACCTCCTCTCACTGGTGTTGTGCTCGATCTTGATAATATTATAAATATTCCATCACCAGTAGCTTATTGTACTCCATCACAGGAGTCAGATGATGTAAATTACCAATGTTTGGATGCAAATGCTGGCTCTAAGATTCTTACAAAAGACCCAAATGCTTGTACGAAGTCTATCGTGACATCACCTGTATGATCGCTGGGAGATCGTGTATGGCATGATGCCAATAAGAATGGTATTCAAGATGCTGGTGAGCTGGGAATCGCTGGTACAAAAGTGTCACTATATACATGTGGCGGAGCCTTAGTGACAAGTGGCACAACCGACGTCAACGGTAATTATTTATTCGACTCACTTGTGTCATGAAGCTATAAAATTAAGTTTGGTGCGTCAGCAGGTTATGGTACGTTTACTCTTATTAATGCAGTAGGTTCTACTACTGGTAACGATAGCAATGCAAATTCTGCATGAGATACCGCGTGTATCACTCTTGTTGGAGGTGAGAATAATCTCACGATTGATGCTGGAGTATATAAGGGTCCTACTTTTGGGTGAAATAATCTATGTGGTAATGGTAAACTAGAACCAAGCTGAATAGATACTATTGTGGGCACTGCTGACGATGAAGAGTGTGACGATGGTAATGTTGTTAGTGGTGATAGATGTAGCAGAACATGTAAGATCGAATCTTCTTGCTCAAGATGTGGATGAGGATCTGGTAATACTACTAAGAAAATCACCAAGAACGAGACAGGATGATATATAGATCCACCAGATGTAATGGTAGGAGAATACCTCCCATATCGATGGAACTTTGATAAGGCGTCAGATATTGAATTTACCGATGATTGTAATATCTGAGTACATAATCCAAGTGTAACTTATGTGGTCAATAGTCGTGACAATAAGGGCGCGATCTGTGAGTTCTATCTTGTCGATGGTAAGGGAACTAAATCAAAGACTATCAATCATTACTGTGATGAACGTAGAAATCTGACTGATTGGAAGTTGTTTACTACTTACTTTGAATGAGTCAGCCCATCAATTCTTAGAAATTATAATGGATCAAGTGGAGCATCATTTATCTCGCCGCTTAATTGGATTACTACACTATGATGAGAATTTACTTATCTTGGTGAGTATAATCTTGTATGGAATAAAACGACTTATTATACATGTGATGCGCAGTTTGAAGTAATTTGGAAAGATGCTAATAATAATGCCACCAAAGATCCTTGAGAGGAGACGACAGAGTTTGATAAATATGTACTCTCTAATGAGTGGATCTCTGATATGGATATCAAGATGCCATTTACTGTGACTAAGCCGTATATGACACAACAGAACTGATTATCTGCGAGTGCTCAGGATGCAGATATCATGAGTAAGATTGTCAGAATCAATGGACATCGTATTCTTGAGACTAACCCAACATCTACAACACAAACTCTCTATAAATGATCATCGAATCTTGGGTATCTTGTTGATGCATTTGTTAAAAAATATGCGGAACTTGCGAAGCCCCTAGGAATGAATACATCGGTGCCAGGGTTGCTGGTATGATCTATAATGAAGATATCAAATGCTGATATTTATGTAGTTGGGGGTAATGATAGTAAGATTATTGACTCTGCCGGAACACTATGAAAGAAGACGATCATTGTACCCAATGGTGATATCACTATTGTAGGAGATATCAAAAATAATATCTTGTTTATTGTGCCTAATGGTAATATTATCTTGAAACCCGACTTTTATAGTGATTCATATAGTTCTCCTCGTAATCAATCGCTCAAGGGTATTTATATTGCTCAGAAAGTAATATCAGATCAATACTGGAACAATGAACTAATGAAATCGTGGGTCTTTGGATGACAACTTAAGATCGATGGATTGATTGTGAATCTTGCAGCAGATGCTAATGCTATCAAAGACCTTACAAATGCAAGAAGATCTACTCTTAAAGACTGGTTTGATAGTTCTGTCTCAAGGATCAAACTTGTACAAGAAGGCTCATCTCTTCAGATTGCAACATCTCCTAGCCTTTGGACAAGCCTCCCTCCAGGAGCGAATGAATTGATGAAAGAATTGCAAGCGTTTAAATAGTGTTGTTTAGGGGTCCTTCGCGATACTCAGGATGACAAAATAATGATAAGAACCTGACTACTTCGGTGGTTGGGTTTTTTTAATCCTCCGGTCTTCGACTACCTACCGTCGAGCGGCACCGAGGTCCTTTCTCAAGGAGGATCCATTGAATTGTGAGATGTGATGATTATAGTGAGATCATGAAAGCAAAAGCATATATCCTCGATGGATCTGGATACTTATATAGAGCATATCATGGGATGCCTCCGATGGTGAACCGTGAGGGTAAACCAATGCAGATGGTCTATGGATTCTGCAAGATGATGTTGGCACTACTGCGTGAGCAGCCGGACTATTTTATCATTGTGCGAGATACACCGAGCAAGACGGTGAGACATGATGCAGATGTGACATATAAAGCCAATAGGGTCAAGATGCCCGATGATTTCGGAGAGCAGATCACGGTGATTCATGAGATTATGTGTCAAATCTGACTCAGTCAGGTGGCGTGTCCGGGGTACGAAGCTGATGATGTGCTCTATAGTTTTGCATTGCATAATGATCCGTCGGTTGAGTATCATATCTACACGGCAGATAAGGATATCAAGCAGGTCCTCAAAGACTGAGTCCTCATCCAGGATCCGATGAAACAAGAAACTCGAGATCATATGAGATTTCAGTCAGAATATGGATTTACCCCAGAATTGATGGTAGATTATCTGACACTGGTGGGAGATGTGAGTGATAATGTGCCGTGAGTGGCGGGAATTGGTCCCAAGATGGCACAGGAGCTAGTATCAAGGTTTGGTGGGTTGGGAGAGATCTATATGTCACTGGATCAAGTGAGCGCGAGCGTAAAGGATAAGCTGGTGGCTGCGCAGGGGACGGTGGCGCATAGTAGGAAGATGATCCAGTTGTATGATGTGCCTGAGCTAGATGTGGCGATTGAACATTATGGATATGATCTAGATTTTACTCAACTCAAGACGATCTTGGTCAATCAGGTAGGGTTTTCCAGTATGGCCAAGTGGGTCGATGATCTCAAGGCAAGTCTGGTGAGGGGGATGCAGCAGGGGTTGTTTTAGATTATATGTAGATTTCCTTTAGGTTGTATTCTTTTATGTTAGAATCTAGTCGATCTTTATGATATTATACTAGAATCTGGGATTGGTACTTAAGATTTAGTGGTGCAATAGACTCGAATATGTTCCAATACGTTCCATCATATATGATCTTATTTTTATATACTATGTCAATTTACTTTTGAAATTAAACTTGATTATCAATTTTTTAAAATTATATATGTTTTATATGACAAAGAAAAGTCTTTAAAACTCTAGTTTCTTTATTCATTTTTTTTACGACAATGAAATTAGAAAATTTTGAAAGTTTATTAAATGAACTTGCAGGTGAATGAGTTGAAATTACTTTAGTAGACGCTAGGAGTGAGATTGAAAGCACTTTAAGTTGTAATTCAAGTGGTGCAAGTTGACAGTGAGGTTGAGGTAATTCTGGTGGATGATCATGATGAGGTTGTCGTTCAGGCGTAAATTGATCTGATTATTTTTATAAAGGCTAGATAAAAAATTAACAGCACCAATAAATATTGGTGTATTTTTTTATCAAAAAAGCCTCAGAATACCCCGCAGCTCTGCTGCGATTGGGATGAATGAGGACAACTAATGAGTAATGTTCCTTGAAAATAAGTTACTA